>CANRBU010000067.1 GCA_947628925.1 uncultured Clostridia bacterium
GATTACTCTTTTATGTGTTCTCATTTCAAATTGTTCTCTTGAGTCTTTGTCTTTGTGTGGAGAACGTAAGATTGTAACGACTTCCTTTTGTGTTGGTAGTGGAATAGGACCTGATACCTTTGCTCCTGTCTTTTTAGCAGTATCTACTATCTTTTCAGCAGACTGATCTAAAACTACATGATCATAAGCCTTTAGTCTTATTCTAATTTTTTCACTTGTTACTACTGTTGTTTTTGCCATTGTAATTTTCCCTCCTTTAAAATTTTTGTTTTGGGTTTTTCCCAGTTGTAGCTTCGTTTTGCTACTAAATTACCGTGGCAAGTTAAAACGCACTCTGGTGTTTTGTATTCCTACTTTATAAAATCCCTGATTTTTGCATGATAATCTAGGGATAAGTGCTTTTTCTTACCGCCTTGGTCTTTGCCATGACATACTCCACTGAAGTTCCCTCCACTCCCTATTTTCTAGGAAATGTAGCCACATTCAGCTTCAACGCTTTATTCATGCTTATCTATTATATACTGTTTTTTCGTTTATGTCAATGCTTTTTTCTGATTTTTTTGATTTTTTAAATGTTTTTAATAATTTTAAGATGTTTTTTGCTTTACTTTTGGCTATTTTTGTGATATACTTTACAAAAATATTTAGGAATGTAAAGTTTTTTTGCCAACCTAATCGCTTAGAAAGGAATGTGATAAAATATGGCAAATCCAGATAAAAATGCTAATTTAGCTGAAAATAAAGTATTGATTTTGTATTTATTAAATCAACTTCCTAATGGAATTGTAGAAAATGGATTATATAAAATTGTTACTGCTATTAATGGTGCAAACTATTTCTATTTTAAACAGATTCTAACAGATTTAATTGAAACAAAGTTAATAGGTTTGCTTACAAATGATGATGAAACAGTTGTGAAAATTACATCTGAAGGAAAAAATGCCTTTCAACTTACAAAAGATATTTTACCAGGTATTTTAAAGTTAAAAGCTGATTCTCTTTTTAAAGAAGAATTATCTTCTGTTGAAAATGAATCTTCTGTTATTGCTGAATTTATCCCAAAAAATGAAAATGATTATACAATCAAATGCAAAATTGTAGAAAATAATGAAACTATATTTGAAGTAAAAACAATTGCTGGTTCTCGCGAAAGAGCTAAAAGAATTGTTGATAATTGGAATGAAAATGCTTCAAAAATTTATCCTAAAATTTTAGATATTTTGTTATCATAGTATAAAAAAAGAGACAAATGACTTTAAAAGTTGTTTGTCTCTTTTGGTAGCGAAGAGTGGGCTCGAACCACCGACCTGTCGGGTATGAACCGAATGCTCTAGCCAACTGAGCTACTTCGCCATGTGAATTAACGATATTTATTATACATTGAGTTTGCTCTTTTGTCAAGAAAAATATGCAAGTTTTTTTCAATTCTTGCATATTTTCTTTTTTATCTTTCTATTTCATGTTCTTCTTGGTTTAGTTCTTGTGTTGTTTGTTCTTGCTTTTTAGATTTGCTTACTGTTCCTTTTGTTTTTTCTTTTTTGCTTATTTTTGGTGTTGCTTCAAATTTTTCAATTTTATATTGTTCTGTTAATGAAGAAATTCTTTTTTCTGATTTTTTTAATTCTTCTATTAAATCTTCAGTAATTTCTTCATTTGGTTGTATTTCATCTAAATTTTCAGCTTTATCATTTATATCTATTTTTTCTGTTCTAAAAAGCATTTTGAAAAATGCGCCTATTCCTTCACTTTTAGCTACTCCTATGCTACTCATTTTATTTACATTCCTCTCTTTTTTTATAAGAAAAACTTAAATTTGTTTTTCCTTATTTTTTAAACTATTTATAGTATAACATAAAATCTTGGAAAAATCAAGCTTTGCTGGCTATTTTTTATTTACCAATGAAAATGTGTATATATATCCTTTGTATTTTACGTCAAATCTAGCTTGTTTTAGTAATTCCATGTTTGTGTATTGTTTGCTTGCTTCTTCGTATATTCCATGTGTTCCGGCATTCACAAACCAAATTCTACCTGTATAGTCTTTTAAGAAATCTAAATTGTATTGCGTTTGCATGTTTGGTCCATATGCTTTATATGCTTCTTCTACATGCCAACCTGCTCCATCATAGAAGTATTGCTGATATTCTGGGAAATTTGCTGATATTACAAAACCGCTTCCTTCATTTCCATATATAAATATATCCCCTTCTTCTACATTTTCTCTTACATATTCAAATGGTGCTTGGTTTGATGTGTCATAATGTATAAATGCTAAGTTTATATTTGCATATGTAGCAAGTATTATTGTTAATGTAAGTATTAAAATATTTCCGACTTTGTTCCCTACTTTTGCCATTATATAACTAAATGCAAAAATTAGAAGTCCTGTAATTACTAAGAAATATCTTGCATATATTATTGGTCTCCAAAGAACAAGTGATACTGCTATTGCTCCTAAAAGTACTGTGGCATATACCAAAACTGCCCATCTTGCTGGTTTTAGAGAAACTTTATTTTCTGATTTTTTGTTTTTGATTAATATATATATTAAATATATACAGAAAATTATTCCATATATTCCTGCAATCCATGGGTTTATGTATTTATCATCTCCCAAGTTTCCTGTAAATTGGAATAAAAACATTTCAATAAGTGTGTCTGGGAATGTAAAGCCAATCCAAAATCCTTTTGATACTTGGTTCATTTGTAGTGCTAAAAATACTATCCATGGTATGTATAGAGCAACTTGTATTATTGCTTGTATTATGAATGTTTTTAAGTCTTTTGTAAATTTATGTTCTTTTTTTGCTTTTACAATAAGCCATATAAATAATATTACATTTATAACACCTGCTGCCATTAAACCATAGTAGTGTGTGTATGCTGAAATTAGGCTAAATATTGCAAATATTACCCAGTTTTTTATTGTGGCTTTTCCACTTACAAGTCTGTATGCATATATTGCCATTATTGTTACAAATAACATTCCCCAGCCATACATGCGGACTTCTGACGCATATACAATGTTTATTGGAAGTGTATATGCTAATAAAGAAAAAATTGCTCCTACTTTTTCGCCAAAGTCTTTTCTAATGTGTGTGAATCCTAAAATTCCTAAGATTGCTATTGCTAAAACTGATAGCAAACGATAGCATATCATGTTGTTTCCAAATATTAATGATACTATTTTTAACATCCAATAATAAAATGGTGGGTGTACGTCATGTCCTGTAATTGACCATATTTCTTGAAAAGAGTGATTGTTTGAAATTGCTACTGAATAACTTTCGTCAAACCACAAGTTTGCATGAAATGCTGAAAGTGTTATAAATATGATTCCTATAATTATTATTAGTATATGTATTTGTTTTAATTTTAGCTTTTTCATTTCTTTTTCCTTTCCGTAATATATTTTAAAAGACAAATTTAAGATTTTCTTATAATTGATTAAAATCTAAAATTTGTCATTTTATTTAAATTAATTCTTTTTCGGTTTTTGCCTTTTCTGGTACTACTTCCCCTATTTTTATGTTTCTAACATGATTGATTTTTTCCCATTGAACATTTCTTTTAAATATGCACTTAAAGTTAATTAATAGCCATGATCCCATGAAAAGTGGATAACATAGTAAACCTTTTAACATTGGTTTTATTGGTCTTTTATCTAGCCACATAACAAAAACACCTATTAATATTGGCAATAAAAATGTTGGTAATACATATCTTAAAATATCTATTATTAAATCTAATTGTGTTATGCCATTTCCTATATACATTAAGAAATTTGTTACTAATAATAGTAGTGTAATTATAAACATTGGGATACTTCCTATTATATATAAGAAACCATCTACATTCACTAAGCTTTTGTTTTCTTTTACTGATATTAATAATTTTTTTGTGTATTCATGTATACATTGAATATGTCCTACTGTCCATCTACTTCTTTGTGACCAACTTTGCTTGAAGCTTACTGGTTGTTCATCATATACTATTGCGTCTGTTGCCCATCCAAGTCTTTTTCCTTTTATAATTCTTTGTAGTGAAAATTCGATATCTTCTGTAAGTGTAATTGTTTTCCATCCATTTGGTTTTAATATATCAAATTTTACCATAAATCCTGTTCCGTTTAATAGTGGTGATAGACCTATGTTGTATCTTGCTAAGTGATATAAACGGTGCATTGTCCAATAGAAGATTGCATATCCTGCTGAAACCCAGCTGTCTGTTGGATTTTTTATATCTCTATAACCTTGAACTACTTCTTCACCTTGGCATAATTTTTTGTTCATGTTTTTTATGAAATCTGCATGTACAATGTTATCTGCGTCAAAAACACATATTGCATCATAGTCTGCATTTTCTTTGATTTTTTGTTGCAAGAACCAATCTAAAGCATATCCTTTTGTTTGTTCTTCTTTATTATATCTTTCATATACAATTGCCCCTGCTTCTTTGGCAACTTTTGCTGTGTTGTCTGTGCAGTTGTCTGCAATAACATATATGTCATATAAATTTTTGTTATAGTTTTGATTTTTTAAACTTTCAATTAAGTTTGCTATAACTGTTTCTTCATTGTGTGCTGGTATGATTGCCATGAATTTATGATTTTTTTCTATTTTTAGTGGTTTATCTTTTAATTTAATTAAAGCACAGATGCTTATTAATACTTGATATAGCCAAAATATAGTTACTATCCATATTAATGCTTCTCTAAGTATATATAGATATTCCATTTTTGATTACATTCCTTTCTAATTTTTAATATATTTAAAAGCGTAACAAAAAATTGATTTTTATAAAATGTTACGTTTTTTGATTTTACCTTTACTTAATATATATTTTTCTCCTTTTTTTATTATACTATGTTTGGCAAATTTATGCAACTTTTTTGGGAAAATTTTTCAATTTTTTGCTTAATTTTAGATGTTTTTTTATTTTTTCCATTCACTTTTTTGTGTTTTCAACATATATTACACCAAAAGGAGGATTGTATGAAAAAGTTTTTTAAAGTTGCTATAGTTGGTGCTACTGGTTTGGTTGGTAGAACTGTTTTAAAAGTTTTAGAAGAAAAAAATTTTTCTAATTGTACATATACTTTGTTTTCATCAAAAAAATCTGCTGGCACTAAGTTGCTTTTTTTAGGCGAAAATTATATTGTTCAAGAATTAACTGAAAGTTCGTTTAATAGTGATTTTGATTTTGCTATTTTTTGTGCTCGGTGGTGAAGTTTCTAAAAAATTTGTGCCTACTGCTGTTTCTACTGGTTGTGTTGCTATTGATAACAGCAGTGTTTTTCGCATGTGTGCTGATGTTCCTTTAGTTGTACCTGAAGTAAATCCACAAAAAGTTTTTGAGAATAAAGGTATTATTTCTAACCCAAATTGTTCCACTATCCAAGCAGTTGTTGCTTTAAAACCTCTTGATGATAAATACCATATTAAGAGAATTGTGTATTCCACTTATCAAGCTGTTTCTGGTGCTGGTAGACAAGGTATTTTAGATTTGGAAAATGGTGAAAAAGATATCCCACCTAAAAAATTCCCCCACCCTATTTATAATAATTGTTTGCCACAAATTGATGTATTTTTGGATGATGGTTATACAAAAGAAGAACATAAAATGATTGATGAAACAAGAAAAATTTTAGATAAACCTTCTTTGCCTATTACTGCAACAACAGTTCGAGTTCCTGTAAAAAATGGTCATTCTGAAAGTATTAATTTGGAGTTTGAAGATGATTTTGATATTTTTGAAGTCAGGCAGTTGCTACAAAGTGCCCCTGGAATTCTTGTTGTTGATGAACCTTCTAAACAATATTATCCTCTTGCAACAAAGGCTGATGGTTATGATGATGTTTTAGTTGGAAGAATTAGAAGAGATTTTAGTGTAAAAAATGGTTTGAATTTATGGGTTGTTGCTGATAATTTGCGTAAAGGTGCTGCTAGTAATGCTGTACAAATATTGGAGCTCTTAGTTAAAAGTTACTAATATGCTACTATACAAAAAAAGAGCTTTCTTTTTAGAAAGTTCTTTTTGTCTACAATATTATTCAGCTGTTTCTTCTGCTGCTTCTGGAGCCTCATAAGCCTCTAGAATAGCTTTTTGAATTTTTTCTCTTGTTTCTGGATTGATTGGATGAGCTATATCTTTGAATTCTCCGTTAGGAGTTTTTCTGCTTGGCATAGCTATGAATAATCCATTTTGACTTTCGATAACTTTGATATCGTGTACAGCGAATTCGTTATCGAATGTAACAGAAGCAACTGCTCTCATTCTGTTTTCAGAATTTACTTTTCTTAAACGTACGTCTGTTATTTGCATTTTGCGTGCACCGCCTTCCTTAAGTATAAATT
>CANRBU010000068.1 GCA_947628925.1 uncultured Clostridia bacterium
TTCAACATTTGCTGTAGTTACTTTTTGTCTTGGGTTTGTTCCTAAACGGTTGTCTGGTTGTAAAATATCTTCTCCTAGAGGTATTGCTGTTCCGTCTTTTCTTATTACAACAAAACTGTCAACTTGGGTTGTTGGCTTATCTAAATATTTGTTTAAACTACTACTAGTTACTCTAGCTAATTTAACACCATCTAGTATTCCGTGTTCTTTTAGGCCTAATTTTTTCTCTAGAGTTTCACCTTTTATATATTGGCTAAGCTTTGTTTCTTCTCTTATATTTAATCCTTTTAAATCCTTTTTTTCTACTCTTTGCTCTTTATTAACTGAAACTTCTTGTGTTAAATCCATTTCATCAATTTCTTTTATATCAATTACTTTTTTATCTAGAGCTTTTGCTATTTCTGTTACTTGTTTACGTTCTTTTTCCCCTACTTCTAAAAAGCCTGAATCAATTAGGTCTTTTATTTGATCTTCAATACTCTCTTTTTCCTTGGTAAATTTACTTACAACCATTGGATATTTATAAGTATCATGTTGATTATCTCCTGCTATTTTTTCCATTTGTTCTGTAACATAGTTATCTATTTCTACATCATGTAGTTCTCCATTAATTTTTCTTTGTACTAATTCACGTACTAGATAAATTGTTCTTTTTTTGCTCTCAATTGTAAGTTCTCCAAAATACTCTTTTTTCATATTTAATCACATTCCTTTCTAAGGCACAAATTGGTTGGAAAAGAATTAAATTATTTTTCAACCTTATCTCCTTCCTTTTTCAACCTCAGCTATTAAGTCATAATCATTAACTCCAATAATCTTAGCATTTATATATTTATGTAATAAATTTTTCTCAGAAGTATTTTTCACATATACCACTCCATCTATTTCAGGCACATCTTGCATTGTTCTTCCTATGTAATATTTTTTATCAAAAGAAACATTTTCTATTAATACTTCACATGTTTTTCCAAGGCGTTTTTCCAAATTTTGTTTAGAAACATTTTGTTGTATTTGCATTATTTGATTATATCTTGATTTTTTGGTATTTCCATGTATTTGTTCAGGTAATTTTGCAGCTGGTGTTCCTTCTTCCTTTGAATACATGAAAGTTCCTAATTTATCAAATTTAGCTGTTTTTACAAAATCCTTTAGTTCTTCAAAATCTTCGTTGGTTTCTCCTGGGAAACCAACCATCAAACTTGTTCTTAACACTACATCTGGTATTTGTTTACGAATTCTTTCTAATAAGCTTTCTATTTGTTTTTTTGTTGTTTTTCTATTCATCCTTTTTAACACTTTATCTGATATGTGTTGAATTGGAATATCAAAATATTTTGCAACTTTTTCATTTTTTGCTACTAAATCAATTAACTCTTCGGTGATTCCTTCTGGATAAGAATATAAAAATCTAACCCATTTTATTCCTTTTATATGTGTTATTTCTTCAATCAATTCTGCTAATTTTGGTTCACCATATATATCAATTCCATATTTTGTTGTATCTTGTGCTATAACAATAATCTCTGTAAAGCCCTGTTTTGTTAGCATATTAGCTTCATGCAAAATATCTTCTTTTTTACGGCTTATAAAAGGGCCTCTAATACCTGGAATTGCACAATATGTGCATCTGTTACTACAGCCTTCTCCTATTTTTAAATATGCATAATCCTTTCCTGTTGTAACAACGCGGTTCATAAAGTCAACTTGCTCTAACATTGGTATCTCTGAATTTTTTGTTTTGTTAATAACAATTTTTCTTTTAATAAGATTGTCTATTTTTTCCCACAATTTATCATATTCGTCTAATTTTATAAATAAATCAACTTCTGGCAATGCCTTAATCAATTCTTTGTAATAGCGTTGTACTAAGCACCCCATAGCAATTAGATATTTGCACTTCTTTTTCTTGTATTCTGCCATTTCTAATATTGTATTAATTGCTTCTTCTTTGGCTGTATCAATAAATCCACAAGTATTTATAACAATAATCTCTGCTTCTGCTGGATTGTTTTCTATTATATATTGATGATCTTTAAACATTCCTATTGCTACTTCTGTATCTATCAAATTTTTGCCACATCCTAAAGATACAAAACCTACTTTCATATTTAATCACATTCCCTTTCTAAAATGGGTCTCAAACTATTCTTTATGGCTACAAATATGTTTTCTTGTCATTTCCATTAAATCTAATTTTGTAAAGCCTTCTACTTGCGTTTTGCTTCTATCTGATTTTAACCTTTCTTCTAAAAGTTTTTGTATTTTATCTTTGCTTTCTTGCTTTTTCATATCAATATAGTCTATAATAATGATTCCACCTATATCGCGTAATCTGATTTGTTTTGCAATTTCAATAGTTGCTTCTTCATTAACTTTATAAAGGGTTTGCTCCAAATTTTTGCTACCTGTGTATTTTCCAGTATTTACATCTATTGCTGTTAAGGCTTCTGTTTTATCAATTGTAATAAAACCTCCACATTTTAACCAAATTTTGCGGTTTTGCAATTTTTCTATTTGTTTTTCTATGTCATATTTTTTTAAGACTTCTTTTTCTAAAACAACTTTTGTATTGCCTAGTTCTATTGATTGCTCTTTAATTTTTAAAACCTTTTCATATTCAGACTTGTCATCTATGTAAATTGTCTCTATTTTTTGAGTCACCAAATCTAGTATCATTTTTTCAACAATACTTTCTGCTTTATATATTAATGTATCTGAATCTTTGCTTTTTTCATATTTCTTTTTTATTTCTTCCCATTTCTTTTCTAGGTTTTTGATGTCTTGCACTATTTCTTTTTCTTTTTTTATGCTTGATGTTCTAATAATTGCTCCATTGCCTTTTGTTATATTTTGTTTTACCAATTCTATTAATCTATTTTGCTCTTTTTCATCTTCTATTTTTTGTGATATTGTAACAATGTCTGTATTTGGCATTAGAACTATATAACTGCCTGGTAAATTAATGTGAGTAGAAACTCTAGCACCCTTTTTTTCATTACTATCTTTTTTTACTTGTACTAATAATTTTTGATTTACTTTTACAATATCTTTAATTTGAATATTATTGTCATAATTCTCTTTCTTTTCATCCACCTTTGGCAAAATATCTTTTAAATGAATAAAACTATTTTTTTCTGTGCCGATGTCAATAAATGCTGATTGCATACCTGGTATAATATCTTTTATTTTACCTACATATATATCGCCTTCTTTGCGTTCTGTGTTTTCGTCTTCTTCATAATATTCTACTAAATTTCCATTTTCAACAAGTGCTATTTTTTCTTTATCATCTTTTTTGCTAATAAAAACTTCTAACATTTATACCTCCCACGTGCTTTTGACGTTTTTTATATCTTAATTGTATTTATTCATTGCTATTTCTACACCGTTTTTTAGTATTTCTTGCACTGCTTCTGCTGCTTTTCCGTGTTGCTAACTCTAATATTTCTTGTTCTTCTTTTGGTAATTTTCCTATAACATAATTTATAGCATCATTTGCATGTTCTGGCTTTCCTATTCCCACTCTTATTCGTGTAAAATCTTCTGTTTGTAGATTTTCTACTACTGATTTCATTCCATTGTGAGAACCTGGTCCGCCTTTTTTTCTGATTTTTATTGTACCTTTTTCAATGTCCATATCATCATATATAATTATTAGGTCTTGTGTTTCTATATTATAATAATCCATTACTTCTATTATACTATCACCACTTAAGTTCATATATGTTTGTGGTTTTAGAAGTATAACTTTTTGTCCTTCTATTATACCTGTTCCATATATGCCTTTGAATTTTTTTTTGGTGACTTCTATTCCATATTGATTTGCCAATTTGTTTATTGTGTCAAAACCCATATTATGCCTTGTGTTGCTATATTCTTCTTCTGGATTTCCTAATCCTATTATCAAATACATATTAAATAATCATGCTCTCCTTGTATGATATTTAGGCTTTTTTTATAAGGATGTACCTATAAACCTTTCTTTCTTGTCTATTTTACACTGTTTTTAGGTTTTTTTCAAGTATTTTTTTGTATTTTGCCCAAAATCTGTGTAAACTTTGCTGATACTTAAAAACCGAAGAACTAAATTGCAGTTCTTCGGTTCTGTTCACAAAACTCGCTATGAATTCATGACGAATTCTTTGCAAGCTTTTATGAATCTTTCCGGAGCAGGGACATTATGCCAATTGTCCTCCCCAAAAACTTTCTCCAATACAGTAGGTTCCATTGTGTACCACGCTGTTTGTATGGCATGGTGCATTATCATTTTTACATACGCGACGTCTTCGCAGAATGCTTGTGCAACCGCATGAATTGAAGTGTTTTCATCATACGGTCCATCTTCTGCTGCAATCATTATTGCCACTTTGAGGTAAACACTTCCCTCATTTTTTAGTGGCAATGCCAACTTTTGACAAAGCTCTAAAACCTTTTTGTCAATTTCTGACCTCGGATCGTTGATAGCCAGCATGCGAATGCGGTGTTTTTCTAGCCGTTCAGCATACTTTTCATTGAAATCTTTCATGGTTTTTGGGGGAAGTCTCCCCTCTCTCCTTTCGTGTATTATAGCATTTCGCTACAACATAATTATACCAATTTTTCCTTATATTGTCAATGTTTTATGTTGTTTTCTATATCTAATTTTTATATATTTAACTTATATCTTTGATCAAGTTCTTTCATATATTTATCATATTTTTTGATTTCTTTTTGCCTATAATAATCATAAATGTCTCCATATATATTTATAGTAGTTTGAATATTACTATGTCCTAATACTTTTTGTAAAACTGTTATAGCTACTCCCGCTTCTATACATCTTGTAGCAAATGTATGTCGTAACATATGTATATTAACTTCACTTACTTTTTTATTTACTATTTTTCCTTTTTTAATAACTTTTTTCTTTACTATTTTTATGCCTGCGTTTTTGCAAATTCTTTTAAATGCACTATTTACTTGGCAATCTGTATAATATTTACCATCTTCTCTTAAAAATAAAACTTTATTTAGTTTATTTATTTTATTCTCTTTTAGAATATTATCTATAACTTTTCTTGATTTAGGTATTAATTCCAATTTTCTACGTCCATTTTTTGTTTTGGTGGTTTTTCCCATAATTGTTTCACCATTTATATCTCTTGTTAATGATTTTGTGACATATATTGTTCCATGTCCTTTGTCAAATGTTATATCATCAAGTGTAAGTGCTAATACCTCACCTATTCTCATTCCTGTATATAAGGATAGTAAAATCATATTGTTATATTTGCTTGGATTTTTACTCATATATCTTTTTAGTGCACATTCTTCTTTGTTTGTAAATGCTACTATATCTCTATCTTCTTTAAAACTTTTTGGTGGTTTTAATCTATCATATCCTATAAAAAAATTTTCTTTTATTAATTTTTTGTATTCTGCATATTCAAACACATTTTTTAAAATTCTATATTCTTTTTCTAAAGTTGAATTTGATTTAACTCTTTCTGAATCTAAAAAGCGCTCAATTTGTGCTTTTGTAACATTTCTTATTGGAATTTTTGTAAATTCATAACTCTCACATGTTTTTATTGTTTGTATATTTCTACTGTATGTATTTTCTGATGTAACGCCTTCTTTTAACTTTTTTTCTTCTAATTTTATTGCAATGGCAGCAATTGTGTTGGGTTTTGCTTCATATACTTTTTGCTTAATCTCTTGCATATTTTTTCCTAACTTTGATAATTCTTGTTTAAGATTTGAATATAAAAAAACTTTATCAGATTTCCCTTCTGATTTTTTTTCTTTGCGCATAATATTCCCCCTTATTCTTTGCTATTGTTGTTGCAACAACCTTTTATTATTAAAAGTAAATTTATGTTACCATAAAAAATCTACAAAATCAAGAGTTGTAGCAAAAAAAATTTATAAAATTGACATTATTTTTGTGATATCATTAGTTCGTTTTTCGTTTTATCGTTAGGAACAATTAGCTTTCGTGGTTTTTTACAGTTTTTTACATTTTAAATTTTATTTTTTGTTTTTATTTTTTATTTTACTTTTTAACTATTTTTTGTTCTGTTTTTATGTATTGTGTTTTTATGTAATCTTTTCTTAATTAAATTTTAATTTCTTATCTAAATTTTTTCACACCGTATACTCTGAAATTTTTGTGTATTTTTCTTCTTGTTTTTTAAATGATGTATTAATTTTCCGGAAGCATCTATCGCCTACTTTTCTTGTGGCTCTAGTGAAATATAGGTTGATTGTTTTGAAAGTTGACCGATTTACGAATAAGACCGTATACGCACGACAATTCGACGCAAGCCGGTAATGGTAAGGGCTACGTGGCAAGTTGCGATTATGGA
>CANRBU010000069.1 GCA_947628925.1 uncultured Clostridia bacterium
ATTAAAACTATTGACAGAGATGAATTTTTTTGATAAAACATAAAAGATAAAATTTTAGGCAAAAAAGTAGAAAATTTTGCCAATAGAAAGGAAGGATATAAAACATGAAGCACTTAATTGATATTAAAGATTTAACAGTCGAAGAAATTGATGAATTAATCAAAGTAGCCAAAGACATTATGCAATTTCCTGATAAATATTCAGAGAAATGCAAGCATAAAAAGTTGGCTACTTTATTTTTTGAGCCAAGTACAAGGACAAGGCTTAGCTTTGAAGCAGCAATGCTAGATTTAGGTGGAAGTGTAATAGGATTTTCAGATTCAAATTCAAGTTCTGTTTCAAAAGGAGAAACTGTATCAGATACTACTATAATAGTAGGAGGATATGCAGACATAATAGCAATGAGACATCCAAAAGAAGGAGCACCACTAGTAGCATCTTTAAAATCAGATATACCAATAATTAATGCAGGTGATGGTGGTCATAACCACCCAACACAAACTTTAACAGATTTACTAACAATTGCATGTGAGAAAAATAGATTAGATAATCTAACAATAGGTTTGTGTGGAGATTTGAAATTTGGAAGAACAGTACATTCACTTATAACAGCAATGGTAAGATATAAAAATATAAAATTTGTATTAATTTCACCAGATGAATTAAAAATTCCAGAATATATAAAAGAAGATGTGTTAGATAAAAATAATATAGAATATGTTGAAACAAACAGTTTAGAAGAACATATGGACAAACTAGATATTTTATATATGACTAGAGTTCAAAAAGAAAGAT
The DNA here is from genome assembly GCA_947628925.1 of uncultured Clostridia bacterium. Lineage (GTDB taxonomy): Bacteria > Bacillota > Clostridia > TANB77 > CAG-508 > CAG-269. The sequence continues at coordinate 796 of CANRBU010000069.1, forward strand.
TCTTTAATGAAGAAGATTATCTTAGATTAAAAGATTATTATGTATTAGACAAAAGCAAATTAGAAAAAGCAAAAACAGATTTAGCAATATTACATCCTTTACCAAGAGTTAATGAAATTTCAACTGAAGTAGATGATGACCCAAGAGCATGCTACTTTAAACAAGCAAGATATGGTAAATTCATTAGAATGGCACTTATCTTAAAGTTATTGAATATTTAGTATTTTTGAAAAGGAGAAAGTAAATGAATATAGATAGTATAAAAAATGGGATTGTAATAGATCATATTAGAGCACAAAAAGGAATAGAAATTTATAAAGCTTTAAAATTAGATGAACTAGATTGCTCAGTTGCAATTATTACAAATGCAAAAAGTAAAAAGATGGGAAGAAAAGATATAATAAAAATAGATAAGAATATTGACCTAGATTTAAATATTTTAGGATATTTAGATTCAAATATCACAATAAATATTATCAAAGATGATAAAATAGCTGAAAAATATCATGTAGAATTACCAAAAGAAATAGTAAATGTTATAAAATGCAAAAATCCAAGATGTATTACATCTATTGAAACAGAATTACCACAGGTTTTTGTTTTAACAGATAAGGAGAAAAGTTCATATAGGTGTTTATACTGCGAAACATTGGTTGAAAAATAATTACAATTCTTTTCCAACCTAAATAGAAATATGAAAAATAATTACAATTTTGGCTTTTGAAAACTTCGTTTTCTTAGCCAAAATTTATTTTTTTCTTAAACCAAATAAAAATTTAGAATAAAAATTTTTAAAACTCTATACAAAAAATAAAAAAAGATATATAATATACTAGAATTGTTGACAAAATTTTGGCAACAAGACATATTAAAAACGAGAGGATGACTCGAGATGGAATTAAAAAAATTACTAGTAGGCCTAGAAGGGCTAAAAGTGAAAGGAAGTTTAGAAAAAGACATACAGGGACTAGACAAAAATTCAAAAGAAATTAAGGAGAATTATTTATTTATCGCAATTAAAGGTTTTGCAACAGATGGGCATACATTTATAACAGATGCAGTAAAAAATGGAGCAACAGCAATTATGGTAGAAGAAGGTTGTGACTTAAAAGCAATAAAAGTACCAGAAGATGTTACAATTATTATGGCTAAAGATACAAGAGAAGCATTAGCAATTTGCTCTTCAAATTTTTATAAAAACCCATCATCAAAATTCAAACTAATTGGTGTAACAGGAACCAAAGGAAAAACTACAACAACATTTATGATTAAAGAGATATTAGAAAAAGCCGGAAAAAAAGTAGGACTAATTGGAACTATTGCAACATATATAAATGGTAAAAAATTAAAAGATAGTGATAGAACAACACCAGAAAGCTTAGAGTTACAACAATTATTTAGCCAAATGGTTGAAGAAGGTGTTGAAGTTGTTGTAATGGAAGTATCTTCACAAAGTTTAAAATTACATAGAGTAGATGGATGTCAATTTGATATAGTACTATTTACAAACTTTTCAGAAGACCATATAAGCAAAAACGAACATCCAAATATGGAAGATTATTTCCAATCAAAATTAAAATTATTTGAAATGTGCAAAAATGGAATTGTAAATGTAGATGACTTACATGGAGCTAAAATTCCAGCATTATTTCCACAAAGTAATATTACAACTTATGGAATAGATAATTTTGCAAATGTATTAGCTAAAGATATTACAATTACAAATGCATATGTTGATTTCAAAGTAAAAATAACAGATAGAAATGAAAGAATAAAAACAGGAATACCAGGAAGATTTAGTGTATATAATTCATTAGCAGCAATTTGTGTAGCAAAGCAATTTGATATTTCACCAGAAGTTATAAAAGATGCACTATTAGAGGTGAGAGTACCAGGAAGATCAGAACTTGTAAATAATAAAAAAGATTTGACTATTATGATTGATTATGCACATTCACCAGAAAGTTTGCAAAATATATTGCAAGCAACTAAGAGTTATACTCGTGGTAGAGTTATTTCAGTATTTGGATGTGGTGGAGATAGAGATAGTGGAAAAAGACCAATAATGGGCGAAATTTCAGGTAAAATAGCAGATTATACTATTATAACATCAGATAATCCACGAACAGAAGAACCACAAAAAATTGTAGACCAAATTGAAGAAGGAATAAAAAAGACTAAAGGCAAATATGAAGTTATTGTTGATAGAACACAAGCCATAGAAAAAGCAATTAGTATGGCAAACAAAAAAGATATTATCATATTAGCAGGAAAAGGTCATGAACCATATCAAGAAATCAATGGAGTAAAATATCCATTTGATGAAAGAATAATTGTACGTGAAATAATAGAAAAAAATGGATAAAATATAAATAAAACGTGCAAACAGAGAATAAAATATACAAAGTAAGCAAATACGAAAGGTTTGATAAAATTGAATTTTGAAATAGAAGTATTGCTAGTTTCATTTGTAATATCTATTATATTAGGGATGATAACAATACCAATATTAAGAAGATTAAAAGTAGGGCAAATTGAAAGAGATGATGGACCAGCATCACATTTAAAAAAGCAAGGTACACCAACAATGGGTGGAATTATCATCATTATTTCAATGCTAATTGGAACAATAGCAACTGCAATTTACTTACAAGCAACTAATCAGCAGATGTTAGCACAGCAATTACTGCCAATGTTATTATTAACACTGGGCTTTGGAGTAATAGGCTTTATAGATGATTATAAAAAATTAGTATTAAAAAATACAGATGGTTTAAAACCAAGTTATAAAATGTTAGGGTTGTTAGTTATTTCAGTTGCATATGTATTATATTTAGTTGAAGGCGCAAAACTAGGTACACAAACATATATACCAATTTTAAAAACATATATTACATTACCTATGTATGTATATGTGCCAGCGGCAATATGTGTTGTTTTAGCAACCACAAATGCAATTAATTTAACAGATGGAGTAGATGGTCTATCTTCTAGCATTTCTGTTATTATTATCACATGCTTGACAGTAATTAGTATGTTAAGGGGAATTGCGGAAGTTTCAATATTTGGTAGTATTGTAATAGGATCTATATTAGGATTTTTAATATTTAATTTGCACCCAGCAAAAGTAATTATGGGTGATACAGGTTCACTTTTAATTGGAGGTGTGATTTCTGCACTTGCATTATATTTAAAAATGCCACTTATATTATTGGTTATTGCGTTAATACCAGTAATAGAGACAATGTCTGTAATTATGCAAGTTGCATATTTTAAAAAGACGGGAAAAAGGATTTTCAAAATGGCTCCAATACATCATCATTTTGAGTTATCAGGATGGAAAGAAAATAAAGTTGTAATTGTTTTTAGTATTGCAACTCTAGTTTTATGTATTATTGGATTAAAAATTATATAAACAAAGGAAGGAGACTAATATGGCAAAGACAAAATCAGGTAAGTTTTCAAGTTTTTTAAATAACCCCATAGATTTTACTTTGTTAATTACCATTATTATATTATTAGGCATTGGTCTAATTATGGTATTATCTGCAAGTTCACCATCAGCTTTAGCAGAGACAAGTGATAGTTATCGCTTTTTTAACAAACAATTAATATTTGCTGTATTAGGTGTAATTGCAATGATGGCAATCTCAAAGATTGACTATCGTTTTTATAAAAAATTTTATATACATGCATGGATTGTTGCACTTTTATTGCTTATTGCAGTAAAGATAGTTGGAAAAACAATTAATGGTTCACAAAGGTGGATATATGTTACAGACACATTATCATTTCAACCATCAGAGATAGTTAAATTTTTAGTAATTGTATTTTATGCAGGAATTTTAGTAAAAAACAGAGATGAATTACCTTATTTTTTTAAAGGGTTAGTTAAACATTTTTCTCTTTTAATACCACTATTATTTTTCTTAATGATACAACCACACTTTAGTGCATCAATTGTAATAGTAGGAATTGTGTGTGTAATGATGATTGTTGCAGGTTGCAAATTTTCGCAATTTTTAGCAGTTGGTGGAGGTATAGGTATACCTGCAGGAGTATTGCTAGTAGTTAAATCACCATATAGATTGCAAAGAGTATTAACATTTTTAGACCCATGGAAAGATGCAGAAGGAACAGGATGGCAAGTAATACAGAGTTTATATGCCATTGGTTCTGGAGGCTTGTTTGGAGTAGGCTTAGGTGAAAGTAAACAAAAATATTTATACATACCAGAACCTCATAATGACTTTATTTTTTCAATTGTAGGAGAAGAATTAGGCTTTATAGGTTGTGCAGCTATTATTATATTATTTGCTATATTTATTTGGAGAGGTGTTTTAATTGCAATGAAAGCACCTGATATGTTTGGAAGCTTATTAGCAGTAGGAATTACTGCATTAGTAGGAATACAAGTAATTATTAATATAGCAGTTGTAACTTCATCAATGCCACCAACAGGAATGCCTTTACCGTTTTTCAGTTATCGGTGGAACAGCACTATTTATTCTACTCTGCCAGATGGGGGTATTGCTGAATATCTCTAGAGCTTGTGCAAAAGGATAAAAGTTTAGTTGTGACTTAGAAAGGAAGGAAAAGTATGAGAGTTATTATAGCAGCTGCCGGAACGGCAGGTCATGTTAACCCGGGAGTTGCCATAGCAAACAAAATAAAACAAGAACATAAAGATGCTAAAATTATTTTTATTGGAACAGAAAGAGGTTTAGAAAATGACTTAGTTCCAAGAGCAGGATATGAATTAAAAGCAATAGAAGCTTATGGATTAAGCAAAAAAATTAGTATAAAAAATTTGCAAAATATGTTTAAAACATTAAAAGGTTTTGAACAAGCAAAAAATATAATAAAAGAATTTAAACCAGATATTGTTATTGGAACAGGTGGATATATATGTGGAGCGACAATTTCAGAAGCAAAGAAATTAGGAATTCCAACAATGTTACATGAAAGTAATGCATTTCCTGGTAAAGCTGTTAAAATGTTAGCTAAAAAAACAGATGTAGTATTAGTTTCTTTTAAAGATGCTATTCCTAGAATACCAAAGGCTAAAAAAATTGTTTTTACAGGTACACCTGTTAAAAATAAAAGGGTAGAATATACTTTTTCAGAAAAACAAGCTATTATTGAAAAAGCAGGCTTAAAGCTAGGTATTCCGATTGTATTGATTTTTGGAGGAAGTCAAGGTGCACAAAAAATAAACCAAACAGTATTAGATATTATAAAAAATAAAACAAATAAAACATATCAAATTATGTGGGCTGCAGGACCAAAGCAATATGATGATGTAAAAGAACAGTTAGAAAGGCTAAACATTAATATTGGAAATATTGAAAATGTAAAAATTGTTCCATACATATATAACATGGAAGAAATGATGAATGTTTCAGACTTGATAGTAGCAAGGAGTGGGGCAATGACAATTACAGAAATTGCAAACATAGGAAAACCATCTATTTTAGTGCCATTGCCAAATGTTAGCAATAATCA
>CANRBU010000070.1 GCA_947628925.1 uncultured Clostridia bacterium
TGTATACGAAATTCAAAATTTTAAGAAAGGTATTGAATACTTAGCCATTACAACAATACGTGATATTATCGGTAAAATGGATTTAGACGAAACTTTCAGTTCTCGTGATGGTATTAACACACAATTAAGAGTTGTTCTTGATGAAGCAACTGACAGATGGGGCTGTAAAGTAGACAGAGTTGAAATTAAAGATATTACACCACCTGCTGATATTCGTGATGCAATGGAAAAAGAAATGAACGCAGAAAGAAATAAAAGAGCTTTAATTCTTGAATCTGAAGCTGAAAGACAATCTGCTATCACAATTGCAGAAGGTAGAAAACAAGCTGCTATATTAGAAGCCGAAGCTGACAAAGAATCTAAAATTAGAAGAGCTGCCGGTGAAGCACAAGCTATAAAAGAAGTTGCAGAAGCTAAAGCTAAAGAAATTGAAATGGTTTACAATGCTATGAAAGATGCTAATCCAAATGATAAACTTGTTCAATTAAAATCTTTAGAAGCTTTACAAGAAGTTGCAAAAGGAGATGCTAACAAAGTATTTATTCCTTTTGAAGCAACAAAAGCACTTGCTAGCTTAGGTGCTGTAAAAGAAGTTCTAACAGATAAAAAAGATTCTAAAAAAGAATAATACATAAAAGGCGAAGTCATTTGAGACTTCGTCTTTTTTTTACATTTTGTTTGGCATGTCAATTCCCAGTAAATTAGCACCTTGTTTCAAAACTTTTCCGAACTGCATATGTCAAATAAATTCTGCTATTTCGCACATCCTCATCATCTGCCATAATTTTATTTTCGTTATAGAATACACTAAAAGCTTTTGATAATTCTATTAAATAACGAGATAAAATAGATGGCTCATTTTTGTCTGTTACTTGTATTAAAACATCTGTAAAATCATATAATAATTTTATAATATCTTGTGCATACATATCTTGCAAAATTTCAGGTTTTACACTTTTTAGGTCAGGTGCATCTTTTATTCCTGCTTTTTCTAATATGCTTTGAGTTCTAACAAATGTATATTGAATATATGGACCTGTTTCACCTTGGAAATTTAATATTTGATTCCAGTCAAATATTTCATCTTTTACACGGCTATTTGCTAAATCATTAAATATAATTGCACCAATACCAACTTTTTTACTTATTTCATCTTTACCCTCTAAAGATGGATTTTTTTCTTCAATAATATCTCTTGCTCTTGAAATTGACTCTTTTAACAAATCATCAAGGCTTATAACATTTCCATCTCTTGTTGACATCTTACCTGTTGGCAACAACACCATTCCAAAAGATACATGTTCTAGACCTTTAGTATATTTTTCATCTAGTCCTAATAGTTTAGCAACTTCAAAAACTTGTTTAAAGTGCAAAGTTTGTTCATATGACACAACATATAATGCTTTATCAAAATCATAATTTCTAGCACGATAAACAATTGCAGCTAAATCTCTTGTAGCATATGTTGTAGAGCCATTTGTTTTTTCTATAATACATGGTGTGTTAATTCCTTTATCTTCTAGGTTAATAATTCTTGCGCCTTGTGATTCTTCTAATTTTCCTGTTTTTTCCAAAATACTAATAATTTCAGGCATTTTATCAGAATAAAAAGCTTCACCATTCCATGAGTCAAATTTGCTTCCTAGTAAATCATAAACTTTTTGGAACTCTGTCAAACTTAAATTTCTAAACCTTGTCCACAATGAAACGCAATATTCATCTCCATCTTCTAATTTTTTGAAATTATCTCTACATGCTTGTAAAACTTTTTCATCTTTTTTGCATAAATCACTGATTCTAACATATATCTTTGTAAGCTCATTTATTGGGTCTTTTTCAATATCATATTCACTTCCCCACATCTTATAGCCTTCAATCAATTTTCCAAATTGAGTACCATAATCACCTATGTGGTTTATTCCAATAACTGTATAGCCTAAATGTTGATATATTCTATATAATGCTCCACCAATTACAGTTGAGCGTAAATGCCCAATATGAAATTGTTTTGCAATGTTTGGAGCTGAATAATCAATTACTATTTTTTTCCCTTCTCCTATTTTACTTGAACCAATTTTAGGTTGTGTTTCAAATTCATTTAAAACTTCATTTGTAAATGATATAGGCGAAATATAAAAATTTAAATACCCTCCTACAATATCAACCTTTTCAATATCACTAATATCTGCTATTTTTTCGTCTAACTTTTCTTTTAATTCTTGTGCAATAACAGGTGGTGCTTTTTTTAATTCTTTTGCAAGTTTAAAACATGGAAAAGAATAATCACCATTTTTTGAATCCTTAGGCATCTCAATGTACATATATATTTCTTTTTCATCTATATCTATGTTTTCACTTATTAATTTAGAAATTATTTGTTTGAAATTTTTCAATTTTATTGCCATTCCTTTCTAAGATATACTACTTAGTTTTTTGTATATAATTCCATGAATCTCTACACATATCTTCTAAGTTCTTTATTGCTTCCCAACCTAATTCATCTTTTGCTTTTTGTGGATCAGCATAACATGTGCTAATATCACCTGCTCTTCGTGGAGCAATTCTATAAGGTACTTTTTGACCTGTTGCTTTTTCAAAGGCTTTTACCATATCTAGTACACTATATCCTGTACCTGTTCCTAAATTATAAATATATAAACCTTTTTCTTCTTTCTCTAATTTTTCGATTGCACATACATGACCTTTTGCCAAATCAACTACATGTATATAATCTCTCACACCTGTTCCATCAGGAGTATCATAATCATTTCCAAATACTGATAATTGCTCTAATTGTCCTGCTGCGACTCTTACTATATATGGCATCAAATTATTAGGAATGCCTTGTGGTTCTTCACCAATCCTTCCACTTTCATGTGCCCCTACTGGATTAAAATATCTTAAAATACATATATCCCAAGTGTTATCAGATGCATACACATCTTTTAAAATTTGTTCTATAAATAATTTTGTAGTACCATATGGGTTTGTTGTTCCTCCTGTTTTACATTTTTCAGTAATTGGAATAGTTTCTGGTTCACCATATACTGTTGCAGATGAACTAAATATAAATTTTTTAACATCATATTTTTTCATTGTGTCTAGCAAAGTTACTGCTCCACCTATATTATTATCATAATATTCTAATGGTTTTTCAACAGATTCCCCAACAGCTTTAAACCCTGCAAAATTGATAACCGCTTCTATTTCGTTTTCTTCAAAAACCTTTTCCAATTTTTCTCTATCACGGTAATCCATTACATAGGATTTAAAATCTTTACCTGTAATTTTTTTTACTTCATCTAAAACCTGTGGTTTGCTATTTGAATAATTATCAATTATTACAATATCTCTTCCAGCATTTAATAATTCTACTGCTGTATGGCTCCCTATATAACCTGCTCCACCTGGTAACAAAATTGCCATATATATTGCCTCCTATCTTTATTGTGAAATTTCCATTCCATCTTTTGTATCTTTTACTTCATAACCTAATTCTTTTATTTTATCTCTTAAAGCATCAGATTTTTCCCAGTCTTTTTCAGCTCTTGCTAATTTTCTTTGTTCTAGCAATTCTAATACTTCTTCTGGAATTTCTTGATTTTGTTCTTTTGGTTTATCTATTTTTATACCTAAAACAGAATCAAATTTATATAAAAGTTCTGCAACCTCTTTAGATTTTTTATCAAACTTAGCTACTTCCCAAACATAACTTAAAGCCAAAGGCATGTTCATATCATCATTAATAGCTTTATGGAATTTTTCTTCCAAATCAACTAATCTATTTTTATCATCATTATCTAATGTTTCTGTTCCATTTAAATGTTGTTGATAACTATTTCTTAGTCTTTCTAATGATTTTGCAGTTGCTTCCATCCCTTCCCAAGTAAAATTCAAAGTAGTTTTGTAATGGCAAGAATAGCACAACAATTTATAAACTAATGGATCATAACCTCTTTCTTTAATATCTTTCATTAAATAAACATTTCCTAAACTTTTTGACATTTTTCGGCCATCTATTAGTAGGTACTCTCCATGTAACCAATAGTTTGCAGGAATTTTACCACATTTTCCCTTACTTTGTGCTATTTCGTTTTCATGGTGTGTTGGAATCAAATCAATTCCTCCTGTATGGATGTCAAACTGTTCTCCCAAATATTTTTGTCCCATTGCTGAACATTCAATATGCCAACCTGGATAACTTGGTCCCCAAGGGCTATCCCATTTCATAAGATGATTTTCTGGGGCTTTTATCCATAAAGCAAAATCATATGGGCTTCTTTTTTCTTTATCTACTTCTACTCTTGCCCCAGCCTTTTGCTCTTCTAAATTATGGTTTGACAAAATTGGATATTTATCCAATTTTGAAATATCAAAATAAATTGCTGTTGATGTTTCATAAGCATAACCATTTTTTATTAATTCTTGGACATATAAAAGCATATCCTGAATATGGTCTGTTGCTTTGCAAACAATTTCTGGCATCTCAATATTTAAATCTTCAAGATCATTGAAAAATAATTTTGTATAATATTCTGCTATTTCCTTTGGTTCTTTATGTTCTTCTCTTGCTGATTTTATCATCTTGTCTTCACCCTCATCAGCATCTGAAACAAGATGACCTACATCTGTAATGTTCATTGCTTGTTTTATTTTATAGCCATTATATTCTAACATTCTTCTTAATACATCTTGAAATATATTTGTTCTCATATTTCCTATTGTCGCATCTTTATATACAGTTGGTCCGCAAGAATAAATTCTTACTTCATCACTATTTATTGGTTTAAAAATTTCCTTTTCTCTTGTTAAAGTATTGATAAAATATATCTCCATTTACATCAATCCTTTCTAAATTATTTTGCTTATTAAGGAGTAGTATTTGTAGCTGTATTTGTTGTACCTGTTGAAGGTTTTTGAGTATTTGTTGTGTTTGTATTTGGTTTAGTTGTAGTATTTTCAGGTGTTGTAGTTGGTTTAGAAGTTGTATTTCCAGTTCCTGTGGTATTTCCACCTGTTGCTGTATTTTTTCCTGCAGTATTAGTTGTATTTGTTTTTTCTCCTGAAGTTTCTGCAGTATTAGTTGTATTTGTTTCTACTGGTTTTGTATGAACTGGACAAGTTTCTGTTATTTTACCACCAGCTGTTTTTGAACTAGGTGTCCATAGACCTAAACTTTCTTTTGGTATTGTTCCTCCATAAATATTATTTTTAGTTGTTGGACAAAATTCTGTTGCTACCTTTCCTGTTTCTCCACAAATTTTTTGTATACCATGACCTTCACATTTTTCTGGTATATTATCTTGTGTAAACATTTCTGAATATGTGTCTGTACATCCTGATGATGCTAGACATCCTGTTTTTCTACATACTGTTGCTTTTGTAATACCTGATGGTGTATTGAAATTAGCATTTTTCAAGTTTTTATGGATATCTTTCATAATGTTTGACCATATTGTTCCTGCTGGGTTTGAAGTAGCTGTCCATTTAACTTCTTCTGATTTATCATAGCCAAACCATACAGCTGCTGAGTAATATGGTGTCATTCCACATAGCCATCTATCAAATGAATTATCTGTTGTTCCTGTTTTTGCACAAGTTTCCATACCTGCTATTGAACAATATGTTGCAGTTCCACCAGCTTTAACTGGTTCTTCTACAATAGATCTTGTAATATATGCAACTTGCTCTGTAAATACTCTTTGTTGATCTTGTTTTGGTGTTAATACAACATTACCTTGTGCATCTACAACTTTTGTATAAAATGTTGGTGTTATATACACACCATCATTTGCAATTGTACCATATGCTGCTGCCATCTCTAGTGGACTAATACCATTTGTTAAACCACCTATTGCTAAAGGTAATTTATCATCTTTATCTTCAACCAATGTTGATATACCCATTTTCTTTAGATATTCAATAGATTTTTTTGGTGTTAATTCTCTCATAATTTTAACTGCTGGAACATTCTGAGATGTTGCAATAAATTGTCTTACATTTATTGCATTACGATAGTGTTCCCCATCATCTTTTGGTGAATATCCACCACCAAAATCTGTTTTTACATCATTATATACTGTTGCTGCTGTAATAATTCTTTCTTGTAAAGCTGGTGCCACATCTGCAATTGGTTTTATAGAAGAACCTGTTTGTTTTACCATTTGTGTTGCTCTGTTCCAGCCTGATGCAGTTGCTTCTCCTAAATTTCCACCTACTGCTACAACTTGACCTGTTTTATA
>CANRBU010000071.1 GCA_947628925.1 uncultured Clostridia bacterium
TCATTAAAAGATGATGGATATTTTACAGAAAAATCTCCAATTCAACCAAGTAGCCCATATTCATCTTCAAAAGCAAGTTCTGACTTAATTGCTTTTGCATATAAAGAAACATATAAAATGAATGTAAATGTAACAAACTGCTCAAACAACTATGGACCATATCAACACAATGAAAAATTAATTCCACACATGATAAAACTAGCTTTAAACAATGAAAAATTACCTGTATATGGAACAGGCAGAAATATTCGTGACTGGTTATATGTAGAAGATCACTGTGAAGCAATTGATTTAGTATTCCATAATGGCGTATCTGGTGAAAGATATAATATAGGTGGACACAATGAAAAGAGAAATATTGAAATTGTAAAATTAATTTTACAAAGACTTGGAAAGTCAGAAGATTTAATAGAATTTGTAGAAGACAGAAAAGGTCATGATTATCGTTATGCAATAGATCCTACAAAAATTAAAAATGAATTAGGATGGGCACCTAAAACAAAATTTGAAGATGGAATTGTTAAAACTATTGATTGGTATTTAGCAAACCCAGAGTGGCTTAAATAGTAAAACAGAGTTGGAAATAATTATTTGTGATAATTTTTCCAACTTTTTATAGTGAAATTTTATAAATAATGGAGGAAAGGTTGAAAAATAATTACAATTTGTGCCTTAGAAAGGAATGTGATTAAAAATGAAAATAGGAATTGATATAGGTGGAAGCCACATAGCTGTAGCAGTAACTGATAAAAATTTAATAGTAGAAAAAGTAGAATATGTTTATGAAAAAGATTTTAAAAAAGAAATTCGCAAAAATATCGAAAAATATCTTAAAGAAAAAATTGCAATTATGTTAGAGAAGTATGAAATTAAATCAATTGGAATTTCTCTTGCAGGATATATCCATGAAAATACATTAATCATTTCTCCTAATTTGCCAGACTTAAATGGTATCAACTTTTCTGAAGTTTTGTCAGAATTTTCAGTTCCTGTTTTTGTTAATGTAGATAGTTTATGTGCTGCCAAAGCAGAAAAAGAATATGGAGTTTTAAAAGGATATCAAAAAGGAATATTTCTAGTTATTGGAACAGGAATAGGGGGAGTATTGTTTGATAAAGATTATATTTCTGTTCAAGAATATGGCCATATGGTCCTAGTAAAAAATGGAAATTTGTGTAGATGTGGCAAAAAAGGATGTTTTGAAACATATGGCTCAATGAAAGCTTTTAAAGACAGTGTAGAGGAAAATTTAGGTATATCAAATCATTCAGGAGAAGTAATTCGTGCATATATACGTGAAAATAAAGATGATATGAAAGTAAAGCAAGTAATATCAAACTATGTAGATGATTTTTGTTTTGGATTAAGTAATATTATAGATATTAGTATGCCAGAAGTAATAGGTTTTGGAGGAAGCTTTTCATATTATGAAGATATTTTATTACAAAAAATAGAGGAAAAATTGAAAGAAACTACATTATTTATTGATAAAAAATTCATGCCAAAACTGCTTATTGGGAATTTCCACAATGATGCAGGAATGATAGGTGCAACACTTTTTAATTAAAAAAAGCCCAAAATGTTAGAAGCACTTTAACATTTTGGCTTTTTGTTTTATAAATCTGCAAGTGGGTTATTTTCTACTGCATGTCTTACTTGTAAATTATCTACATGTGTATAAATCTCAGTAGTAGAAATACTTTCATGACCTAATAGTTCTTGCAAAGCTCTGATATCTACTTGACCATATTGGTACATTAAAGTAGCGGCAGTGTGGCGCAATTTATGTACTGAATATTTTGAGGTATCTAATCCTGCTGTTAGTAATTTTGTATAAACAATGTGTTGTACAGTTCTTCTACTAATTCTTTCTTTTCTTTCACTTAAAAAAAGTGCTTTGTTTGAATTTAATTTATCTGCTTTCACTCCTTGTTTAGGTCTGACTGCTAGATATTCATTTATGGCTTTAATACATGCTTTATTTAAATAAATTGTTCTTTCTTTATTACCTTTTCCTATAACAGTTAATTTATTCTCACTGAAATCAATATCTGCTATATTTATGCCAACTAATTCAGAAAGACGCATACCACAATTTAAAAACAAAGTAATTATTGCATAATCACGTTCATGATTTCTGTTATCAATATTGTTTGCAGACTCTAATAATTTTTTACTATCATCTAAATTTAAGTATTTTGGTTGACGTTTATCAAGTTTAGGAGTTTCTAGATTTTGTGCTGGATTGTTTACAATAGAATTTGCTGAATCAGCTTTTTGACTTAAGTATTTAAAAAATATTCTAATAGTAGATACTTTTCTAGCTCTTGTTGAAGCTTTGCTTTTTTGTTCTCTTGCTAAATAACCAATAAAAGCATGTATGTCATCAAGTTCTATTTTTCTGATTGTGTCTATTGAAACATCTGAAATAGAAATTTTAGCAAAATCAGTTTCTTTTGTTAAACCAAAATGTATCTTTATAAATTTTAAAAACATAGATAAATCATAATAATATTCTTTTATGCTATTAGGTGATTTATTTAAAATAGTTGTACTGTAATCTAAAAAAGCATTTAAATATTCAGGGTTCTGTTTATAATCTATCATAACTAAGACCGTCCTTTGAAAACTAATTGATTTTTATAGTTATATTCTATCAAATAAAATATTTTATATCAATACTAAAATTAGAAAAAATATTGCTTTTTTCTTAGTGATATGATAGAATTAGAACGCATAAATTTGTATTTAAGGAGGAGTAAAAATAAATGAAAAAGGGGTTAGTATTTTTAGCATTAATTTTATCTTTAATTATATGTGCAACAACAGTTTTTGCAGCAGATAAGATGGAATTAGATTTAAGCAAAACAGACATAAATGTAGGAGAAGAGTTTGTTGTGTCTGTAAATTTTGGAGCAGAAGAAGCATTTTATGCATATACTGCAAAATTAAATTATGACAAAGATGTTTTTGAATTGATTGAAAAAGAAGATTTTCAAGAACAAGATAATTGGTCAGACATAACTTATAGCAATATTAACAATAAGTTTGCTCTTATAAATAAAACAGGGGAACAAACAAATAAATTAGTTAATATAAAAATGAAAGTAAAAGAAGATGCAAAACTAGGTAATACAACTATAACCGTAAATAGTGCAAGTGCATCTAATGGTAAAGAAAGCAAAACATTACAAAGTGCATCAAAAGAAATAAAAGTAACTAAAAACGGTGTTGTAGATGAAACACCTCAAACTCAAACTAATGTAGTTGATGAAGATATATCAATAAAAACAGAGAAGCAATTTCCATGGTTATCTTTATTACTAATTGTATTGAGTGTTATTATAGCTCTTGCATTAATGAAACTTTTACCAATGTTTAAATTAGAAAAAAAGACAAAAACAATAATTATAGCAATAGGTGTTGTTTTAATTTTCTTATTACTAACACTTTCAATAAAAAATATAGATACTAAAGAAGCTGACATAAATGGTAATGGCTCAGTTAATTATGACGATTCTACTGATTTAATGGAATATATATTAGAAATAAAAAATCCAAGTGAAGAAGAACTACCTAATTTGGATGTTAATAATGATGGAAAAATTGATGTTACTGATGTAGCTATCACTACACAAGAAGTAAAAGAACAAAGCACGTCAGGAAAAGCTCAAAATGGAGCAGTAAGTTCTCAAAGTAATCCAAATAATAATGAAGGTAGTAGCAATAGTGAAAATCCAAGCAATCCAGATACAAATAATGGTAGTGGAAACAGTGAACCCCCAAGTAACCCAGACATAAATAATGGCGATGAAAATGGTGACAACCCAAGTACACCTGAAATTCCAGATGAACCACAAATAGATTATCAATTTAAGTTAGATGATTTTAAAGTAGTAAATATAGATAGAAACATAAAAGAAATCACATTACAATTTACAAGTACAAATGCAACAGAAGGTAGTGCTGAATCTGAAAACTACTATGTTAGCAAAGTTACAATCAATGGAAAAGACTATGGCACAACAAAATCAGGTTCAACTTATACTGTAATAATTCCTTATGAAGAGGATAAAAAAACAGTTTTAGAATTACAAACAGCAGAATTGAATAATTCACATCAATTTACAAACTTAAATAAAAGTGTAGTTGTATTCAAAGAAGCACCAACAGCAGAATTATCAGCACAAGTAGATGATAATTTACAAACAATTAAAGCACAAATAAACACTGTAAATAAAGAATCTATTTTAAATGGACTAGAAATCAGAATCGTAGATTCAGATGGTAAAACTGTTATTACAAAACAAATAGATGAAAATACTAAAGAAATAAGTTTTGATGCAGAAAACGATATATTTACTGCTGGAAAATATACTATTGAAATAGGTGCAGATTATGATGCGATGGATGGATTAGCACATAACAGCAAAGAAGCAATAGCGATAACTGAGATAACAGTAAAAACAAAAGCAAAGATTGTATCTGCTGAAGTTCAAAACTATTATGTAGAAAAAGGTAAAGATGTAGTTATTAAATATAAATTTAGCTCAAACAATAAATATAATCCTACAGGAGTTACTATAAATAATGCATTTTATCCATTAATAGATTCTGCTGATGGATTTTTAACAGCTACTATTCCTGCTGAAACATCAGGATATGGAGTAAAAAAGCATAGTGTATCAATAGCAATGTTTGGAGAAGAAACTGTAAATCTTGATAGTACACAAGATGCTACATATTACTTATTAAAAGAAAAACCAAGTATTGAAAAATATGTGTTTAATGAATTTGTTAAAAAACAAACTTTAGAATTTGGCTTAAAAAATAGTGAATCTGCAATAATCAAAGATGCTAGAGTAATTTTGACAAATGAAGAAAACGAAAAAGTTTTAGATAAACCTTTAAATACATCTATAGAGAAAGGCAAAGAAACTGCAGAAACAACAATAGAATTAAGTGAATTACCAAATGGAATATATACAGTAAGTATTGCTGGAACTTATGATTTAGATGATGATGAAAACAATAATTTAAACACAGGTAATCTAGCAGATATATTTGAGCCAAAACAAATTCAAGTAACTTCAACGTATTCAGCATCTTTGTATATAACTAATGTAGAAGTAAAAGAAACAGAAGCGGTCGTAACATTTACAAGTACAAATTCATCTAATGCAAATATAGAATTTGTAGTAGTTGATGGAACAAAATATCCAGTAGAAAAACAAGGCGATTCAAACATATATACAGTAAAAATACCACATGAAAATGAAAAAAATCAAACTAAAAAAATAACAGCAGTTATAATAGGAAATGACATAGATATAGACTTAGATTCAGTTCAAACGTATGAAGTATTTAAAGAAAAACCAGTAATAAGTGATATACAAGTACAAGAAGAAGAAAACAATTTATCTGTTAACTTTAAGTTTACAGACAAAGCATCAATAGCAAAAAATGCCAAAGTTGTTTTGAAAAAAGGTGATTTTACTCAACAACAACCAATAACAAGTAGTGATACAAATGTAGTATTTGAAGGAGTTACTTCAGAAGCTGGAACATATACTATAGAATTTTTAGCAGATTATGATAGGGCAGATGGAAAAAATCATACTGAAGAAAGAATAGGTTCTACTACATATGAAGTACCAATCAAAATAACAAGCATATATGCTGTTAACCCTAAATATGTAAAAAAAGATGAAGATGTAGCAATAACTTATCAAATAACTTCAAACACAAATGAACCTGTTACAGAATTAACAGTTGATGGAACATCATATCCAATTTCAAATGGTTATTGCACAATAAATGTAAAAGCTCCACAACAATCAGGAGAAAAAACATATGAATTAACAAATATAAAATATGGTGACAAATCAATTGATGTATCTCAAAAAACTAAAGTTTTTGTATTAAAAGATGCACCAACTATAAAAGATTTTAAACTTGATAAGAAAGGAAAATTAATAACTTTCTATCTTGAAAATCCGGATGAAGCTAAAATAGATGGAAAACTAGTAATCAAAGACTT
>CANRBU010000072.1 GCA_947628925.1 uncultured Clostridia bacterium
ATGCATTAATAAAAATCAGTATTAGTAATAATATAAATTCCATGAATGTATCTCTCCTTGCAATTATAGTATGTCTTATTTAGTTGCTTTTATTATATATGTTTTCTTATTTTTTTTCAATATATTTATTAACATTTTCTAATTAGCCTTTAATTCATGGTTGTTTTTATTACATTCCTGTTTTGGGCAATTTCTTTTCTGGTATTATTGGTGTAACTGGTGGTTCTTCTTCAATTACTGGTTCTTCTTTTGGTTCTTCAATTTTTGTTTCATATGGTATTCTTATATATTCAACTACTGGAGCTGTTAGTGCATAGTTTTGGTATACTGGGTTGTCTGGTACACCTTCAATAATTGGTTTAGATGCTATCTCTAAATTTACTACAAATTTAGCAATTCCGTCTTTTTGTAGATTTTCTACTGGTACTAATATTTTAAATTTTTCATTTTGTTTAAAAAGGCTTTTTTCTACATTGTTTTCGTCTGTTATTTTTATGGTTTTGTCATCACTTAAATTCATCACTGTACATTTTTTTATGGTGCAATCAACAATGATTTCATATGTTTTTGATACATAATTACTATCTACTTCGTCTATTGTAAAACCTTCTTGTAGTGACCTTATTATGACCGAACTTGATGGTCTTTTTTCTGTTGAACTTTTTGCATTTTTTATTATTTGTTTTAATGCATTTAATGTTCTTTCTCCTGCTTCTCCTATTGCTCCAAAATCATTTATATCATAATTGTATAAATATGTATATATTGCTTGTTGTGTAGCCATATATGCCTCTTTTTCTGTTTGACAGCCCAATTCTTCTACAGTTTTGTATGGGAATCCGTTTATTATATATCTCCATAGAGTGTCATCTTTTATATATTCTTTCTTTGTAACGTCATATAGGTATTCTTTTGTTACACCTTGTTTTGTTATATCTATGCAATATGCTGGTACATTAAATGCTTTACTTTGGTAATATACATATGATAATTCAATTTTTTCTCCTTTATATGTTAATAAATCTTTACATTGTCCTCCAATCTTTAAATTTGTTCTTAGTGGTTCTATTGCTTGGCATGTGTTTATTAATGTAAAAATAACGAATATTGTGATTTTCAATATTTTCTTTATTTGTTTTTTCATGTTTTCTCCTTTCGATTTCTTATATTTTTTCTTTACCTATTATGCATCTTCTATATGATGGTTCATCTTCTACACAAGTTATTAAAGTTATTTTATTTTCTTCAGTTTGTTCTAGATTTGTCCAGTCTGTATCTTTTATAATATAGTTTTTTTCTACTGTATATTGCTTTTTAAAATCTTTATATTGATATTGAATAATATCTCCTTTTTTTAAAGATTTTATTTTTGAAAAATAGTTCACTGGGTAGCCTCTATTGTGTGCTGCAAGTCCAATGGTTCCATTAGTTTTACTTGTTTCTGTAAAATGGCCTATATCTGAATTTAATACCTCTTCTGTTGTGCCTTCTGCAATTTTAGCTTCTAAACCAATCTGTGGTATTTTCAACGCCCATAAATTTTCTTCTGTTTTTGCATCTTCTACTTTTTCTTGTTGTTCTACACTTTGGAATTCTACTTTTATTGTGTTTTGCATTTTTTCTGATAACTGTTTACTTATATCAATATGTTCTATTTGTGTGCTAATTATATAAATTATGGAAAATATAATTAATGTGCATACAAAACTAACTACATTGATATATTTAGTAGTATACCTTTTATACATGCATATTTTTCACCTGCCTTATTCAATTTTTTATTTTGGAATTTGAAAAGAATTAATTTTTTTCGAAAAAAATTTTAAGATAAAATCTTTTATGGTAACATAATAACACTAAATTTAAAATTTGTAAAGAACTTTTCATCGCAAAATATGACAAAATTCGACAAAGGAGAGAAGTTATTCCTTCTCTCCTATATCTAAATCAAAGTAAAATTCTACTCCGTTTTTACGGTTTTCTACTCCATATTCATTGTTGTAATGTCCCATTATTGCTTTGACAAATGCTAGTCCTATGCCACTTCCTCCGCTTTCCCTGTTTCTTGATTTATCTGCTTTATAAAAACGCTTCCAAATGTTGTCAATATCTTCTTTTGCAATTTGATTTCCTGTATTAAATACTTTTATGCGTACTTTATTTTTTCCTTTTAAAATTTCATTTTTTATTGTAATTTCTTTTTTATTGTTTACAGTTTGCACATTTTTCACTGCATTTGTTAAATAATTTGTTATTACTTGTTCAATAAAGAAATCATCTGCAAACACTATTAGTTCTTTTTGTTTATCTAATTTTACTTCAACTTGTGCTTCATCTAATAGTACTTTTGAATTTTTTATTACTTCTTGTTCTAGTTCTATAATGTTAAAGTTTTTGTTATTAAATTCTCTTTTTCCATATTCTAGTTTCATCAATTCTAGCAGTTGTTTTACTAATCTATCCATTTTGTTTGTTTCATCTAAAATGACTTCTGCATAAAATTGTCTACTTTCTGCATCTGTATTTACATTTTCTAATAAGCCTTCACTGTAGCCTTGTATTAAAGCAATTGGTGTTTTTAACTCATGTGACACATCTGAAATAAAGCTTTTTCTCATTTCATCAATTTTTGATTTTTCTTCAATGTCTTTTTCTAGTTCTATGTTGGTATTTCGTAATTGATTTATTGTTTTTTCCAAAGTGTCTGACATTGTGTTTATGCTTTTTCCTAAGTTATCGATTTCATCATCTGCATCTTTGATTCTGTATTTATGGCTGAAATCTAAATTTGCCATTTCTGTTGCAATCTTATTTAATTCTAAGATTGGTTCTGTAAATTTCTTAGAAATTACTGATACTAGCACTGCTGAGATAATTATTGTAAAGCCTGCCATTAATAGTAAAAAGTGATTTGAAATACGTACACTATCTTGAATTGATGTTACCGGTATTCTAATATGTAAATAATATCCGTTATCAAACTTTCCTGAAAGAATAATGTATGTTAGTCCATTTTTAAAATCTTGTTGTTTTATAATCTTAAAATTTTCATTTGTTTCTAATATTTCTCCTTTATTGTTTTGAGAAAGTGATCGGAAGTTTTTGTCTGAGCTATATATGTACATATTATCTTCATCTTCTATTATAATATCAAAATTATTTTGTACTGAAATTCTTTCTAATTCCGCTTCTAAGTCTAATTTTGGTGCATTTCCGTTATAATAGTCATTAATCTGATAATATATTTCTTTTAATGTATTTCTTTTTGAATATAAGTAAAAATTCTCTAGTGCAAAGCTGTTTAAGAAAATTAGAAAAAAGATTATGCATAATACAGCTATACATAGAGTTAAGAATAGTTTGATTTTGACTGATTTACTTATATTTTTTATTTTTGATATATGTACTCCCATGACTATCCTTTCTTTATTTTACTTCGAATTTATACCCTATTCCTCTCATAGTTTTTATATATTTTCCTCTTTTACCTAGTTTGTGTCTTAGTTTTTTTATATGACTATCTATTGTTCTGGAATCTCCATAATAGTCATAATTCCAAACATTGTTTAAAATTTTATCTCTTGATAGTGCAATATTTTCATTTTCAACTAAATATGTTAATAGTTCATATTCCCTCAAGCTTAACTCAATTTGTTTTCCGTCTATTGAAATTGTTCTCCCTTCTTTATCTATTTGAATTCCGCCATAATCTTTTATTTTGTTTTCCTCTTCTCCTGTTCTTCTTAAAATGGCTTCTACCCTTGCTACTAATATTTTAGGGCTAAATGGTTTTGATATATATTCATCTACACCTAATTCAAAGCCAAATAACTCGTCTTGTTCTTCACCTCTTGCAGTTAGCATGATTATTGGAATTTTTTTATCTTTTTGCCTAATTTGTCTTAATACAGACCATCCATCTAATTTTGGCATCATAACATCTAATAAAATCAATTTGATTTTTGATTGATTTTGTTCATAGATTTCTATTGCTTTTTCACCATCTTCTGCCTCTAAAATAGAATAACCTTTGGCTACTAAGAAGTCTTTTATTAATTTTCTCATTCTTGTTTCATCATCTACAACTAATATATAACCTTGTAACATTTTTGTTTCCTTTCTTTTAAATAGATTTATTGATATTATACTTGAAAAATGTGTCCTTTTTGTGTGCAATAGTTGATGGTTTTCTGTATATAATAAAAGCATGTTTTACATGCTTTTATTTTTTAGCCCATATAATCCCTTAACTTTTTGCTTCTGCTTGGGTGTCTTAGCTTACGCAAAGCTTTTGCTTCTATTTGTCTAATTCTTTCACGGGTTACATTAAATTCACGCCCTACTTCTTCTAGTGTTCTTGACTTTCCATCTTCTAGTCCAAATCTTAATTTTAGCACTTTTGCTTCTCTTTGTGTTAATGTATTCATAACTTCTTCTAATTGTTCTCTTAACAATGTATATGAAGCTGCATCATGTGGTGCAGGGCTATCTTCATCTTGAATAAAATCACCTAAATGACTGTCATCTTCTTCTCCTATTGGTGTTTCTAATGAAACTGGGTCTTGTGCAATTTTTTGAATTTCTGCTACTCTTTCTACAGAGATTTCCATTTCCTGTGCTATTTCTTCTGTTGATGGTTCTCTTCCTAGTTGTTGTAATAGATGTCTAGATGTACGAATAAGTTTATTTATAGTTTCTACCATGTGTACTGGAATTCTAATTGTTCTTGCTTGGTCAGCTATTGCTCTTGTTATTGCTTGTTTTATCCACCAAGTTGCATAAGTACTGAATTTAAAGCCTTTTGTGTAGTCAAACTTTTCAACTGCTTTCATTAAGCCCATATTTCCTTCTTGAATTAAGTCTAAAAATAACATTCCTCTACCTACATATCGTTTTGCAATACTTACAACTAAACGTAAATTAGATTCTGCTAATTTTTGTTTTGCTTCTTCGTCCCCTTCTAATATTTTTTTTGCATATTCTAATTCTTGTTCATAAGATAATAGTGGAATTCTACCTATTTCTCTTAAATACATACGTACTGGGTCATCTACATTTATGCCTTCAAAACTACTATCTGTAAAGTCTTCTATTGCTAGGTCTTCTACTTCTTTTAAATCTTCTATATCTGGTTCTTCTTCAAATTCGTCGTCAATTAAATCAACACCAATTTCTTCAAAGGCATCAAAAACAGAATCCATTTGATCTGGATTTACATCATCTAGTTGTTTTGCTAAATCTTCGTAAGTAATCTTTCCCTTTTCTTTTACTTCTTTTAAAAGTTTTTGCATTGTAGAACTTTTTATTTCATCATCTACTGGTTGTGTAGTTTCTTCTACTTGTTGTTCTTCTGTTTGTGTGTTTTCTTCTATTTTCTGTTCTTCTGTCTGTGTAGTTTGTTCTTCTTGCTTTTCATTTTTTGGTTCTTCTTTTTCTTTTGGAGAAGTTTCTACTTTTTTATTTTCTTTTTTCTTGCTATCTTCTTTTTTAGTTTCAACTTTCTTTTTATCTTCTTTTTTAGTTTCGGTTTTCTTCTTTTCTTCTTTTTTAATTTCTTCTTTTTCTACTTTCTCTTTTTTTGTTGCTTTTGCTGTTTTTGCAGCTTTTTCTATTTTGTCTGCCTTTTTTGCCGGTTTTACTTTTACTGGTTTTTTTACCTTTTCAACCTTTGCTGTTTTTACTTCTTTTTTAGTTGTTTTTTTAGCTTCTGTATCACTTTTTGAAACTTCTACTTTTTTCTTTGTTGGCATTTTGCTTCACTCCTATTTCATTTTTGCTAATTGAATAATTAATTCACTTAGCTCTTTTTCTAATTGCTTTTTCTCTTCTTGAGTTATATCTTGTTCTAATATTGATAAAATCTCCATTTTTCTGCTATTTAATTTTTCTCGCTGATAGCCTTGTATTACATCATCTATTGCTTTTTCCATGTCTTGAATTTTATAATCATCTGACATTATTGCTGTAATATGGCTTTGTTCCTCTTCATTTAGCTT
>CANRBU010000073.1 GCA_947628925.1 uncultured Clostridia bacterium
TCTTCTTCTGATATTGTATATTTTGACTTTCCTTTTTCTACTGGTTTTGCATATATATTAGACATTTCTCTTGAATAAATACCATTTAAAACAACTCCTGTATTTTCTTCATCCAACATTGCTAAAGCAAAACTCAAATCGCTTCCAGTATCTTTAAAAGCACTATATCTTACAATTCCTATTTTTTGAATACATCCAGCTACATCTTGTTCTAAGTTTTGGCAAAAAGATAATATTTCAGCATTTTGTTTTTCTATTTTTTCCACTCTATACATATAATTTTCCAAATCTTCTTGTATATCTTTGCCATTTCCTAATTTTTTCATAAAAGTTTTATATCTCTTATTTAAATTAGCTGTTCTAACAAATAAAACAACAAATCCAATTGCCAATAAGATTCCCAATATTGCATAAACCAATATAATTGAATCACTTTTCAATAGTTGCATAATTTCTTCCATCCCGGCTACCTTACCTTTCTAATGTTCAAACTTTTAATTACATTTTTGCCTTTATTTCATTAATTCTAAGATTCTTTCCAAATCTTCATTACTTGTATATTCTATAATTATTTTTCCTCTTCTTTTTCCTGCATCTAACCTTACTTTTGTTCCAAAAAAGTTTTGGAATGTATTTTCTATATCTCTATATAATACATGTTTTTTCTGCATTTGCTCTGTTGTCTCATCTTTTTTCTGTGCTGTTTTTTCTGCCTGTCTTACTGTAACGCCTCTCTCTAACATTTGTAATGCCATTTGATATTGTTTTTCTGGGTCTGTCACAGCCAATAAAGCTCTAAAATGTCCTTCAGTTAGTTTACCCTCTTTTGCCATTTCTAATACTCTTGGCTCTAAATTTAAAATTCTAAGTGAATTTGTTATAGCACTTCTACTTTTTCCTAATTGTTTTGCAACTTCTTCTTGATTTAGGTCATATGCCTTCATCAAGTTTTTTATTCCTATTGCTTTTTCATATGGTGTTAAATCTTCTCTTTGTAAGTTTTCGATTAATGATATACGAGTATTTTTTTTGTCATCATCCTCGCGAATAATTGCTGGAATTTTATCTAAGCCTGCTAATTTACTAGCTCTCCATCTTCTCTCTCCAGCAATGATAGAATAATATCCTTCTTTTTTTGCTACTACAATTGGCTGTATTAATCCAAATTCTTTAATAGATTCTGCCAATTCTTCTAGTGCTTCTTGGTCAAAGTGTTTTCTTGCTTGTTCTTTGTTTGGTTCAATTTCTGTTACCTTTAGTGTTTTCAAAATGTCTGTTTCTTGTACTTGTTCTTCCTCTGGTACTGGTCCAAATAGTGCATCTAATCCTTTTCCTAATCCTGTTTTTTTAGGCATTTCCATCACTTCCCATTTTTTATTTTTCTTCTTCATTTTTCTTTAAAAATTCTTTTGTAAATTTTTCATAACTTTTTGCTCCTTTTGAGCGTGGATCATATTCTGTAATTGGCATTCCATAACTTGGTGCTTCACTTAATCTAACATTTCTTGGAATGACTGTTTTATAAACTTTATCTCCAAAATATTTTTTTACTTCTTTTACTACTTGGTTAGATAAATTTGTTCTGATATCATACATTGTCAATAATGCGCCTTCAATTTGTAAGCTTTTGTTTAAATGTTTTTTAACAAGGTTTACTGTATTTAATAGTTGTCCCAATCCTTCTAGCGCATAATATTCGCATTGTACAGGAATTAGCACACTGTCTGATGCTGTAAATGCATTTAGTGTGATTAGTCCTAATGATGGTGGGCAGTCTATTAATATATAGTCAAATTTATCTTTTACTTCATCTACTTTTTCTTTTAGCCTTTGCTCTCTAGACATCATTGATACTAGCTCTACTTCTGCTCCTGCTAAATTGATGTTTGATGGGCATATTAATAAATTTTTTATAATTGTTTTTTCTATTACTTCTTCAATTGGTATTTCTCCAACTAACACATCATATGTTGAATATTCTACTTCTTTTTCTGCTCCTAGCCCACTTGTTGCATTTCCTTGAGGATCTGCATCTATTAGTAAGACTTTTCTTCCTTTTTTTGCTAAGAATGTACTTAGGTTGATTGTTGTAGTTGTTTTTCCTACTCCACCTTTTTGGTTTGCTACTGATATTATTTTTCCCATTTTTGTTACAGTTCCTTTCTAATGCTGTTTTTGCAGCCTTGTTTTATTGGTTAACCTTTACTCATATATCTCATCTTTCTTATATTTCTATGATATAAAAAAATAGCAAAAAAGTCAATGTGTTTTTGCTATTTTTTTGATTTTTTTCTTTCTAAATCTATACTAATGGTTGTTTAGCTGGAGTTCCTGCTTTTCGTGGATATTGCTTAGGTGTTGATTTTTCTTTTTCTATTATAATAATGTTTCTTGCTATATCTGTTTGGGGTAATGTGAAACTTTCAGTATTTTCTATTTTTCCTTCAAGTATTTTTATTGCTTTTTGCGCTTCTTCTAATTCGTCAGCTATATTTGATCCTTTCATACATATTGTTTTACCTTTTATTTTGCACAATGGAATCATATATTCCACAAGTGTTGTAAGGTTTGCCACTGCTCTTGAAGTTACACAGTCATATTTTTCACGATGGTTTTCGTCTTTCCCTATTTCTTCTGCTCTTGCATGTATTGCAGAAATTTGAGTCATTCCCAATTTATTTATAATTTCTTCTAAAAAGGTAATTCTTTTTTGTAATGAATCTACTAATGTCATTTCTATATCAGGTCTTATAATTTTTAGTGGTATTCCAGGGAAGCCTGCCCCTGTTCCTACATCAATCACTTTAGAGCTTTTTTCTATGTATTTTTCAATTGTAAAACTATCTATAAAATGTTTTAAAATAATTTCATCTGGTTCGGTAATTGCTGTTAAGTTAATTTTTTCATTCCATTCTAGCAATAGTCCGCATATATTCCCACAATTGTTTTACTTGCTTTTCTTCCAAGTTGATTTTTATTTGCTGTGCTTTTTCTGTAATTTCACATGTAAATTGTTCGTATTCCATAACTCTTTCTCCTTATTTTTTAGATTTATTTTCTTCGCCTCTTGTTTGTAAATATATTAATAGTACACTAATATCTGCAGGTGAAACTCCTGATATTCTAGATGCTTGCCCTATTGAATGTGGTCTCAATTTTTCTAATTTTTGCCTTGCTTCAATTCTTATGCCTTTTATTTGTTCATAATCAATATCTTGTGGTAATATTTTTTCTTCCAGCTTTTTAAATTTTTCTACTTGTTGTTCTTGTAGTTTGATGTAACCTTCATATTTTATTTGAATTTCTACTTCGTCTGCTTCTTGCTTTGTTAGCTGTTCTCTATCACTATCTATTTGTTCCAAGTTTTTATATGTAACTTCTGTTCTTTTTAAAAGCTCTGCCATCTTTGTTCCAGTTTGTATTGGTGTTGTTCCTATTTGCATTAAATATTCATTGACTTCGTTCGTTGGTTTTACTGTTGTTTCTTTTAACCTTTTTATTTCATTTTCTATATGTGCTTTTTTTTCTAAAAATCGATTATATCTTTCTTGTGAAATCAATCCTATTTTATACCCTATTTCTGTTAGTCTTAAGTCTGCATTGTCTTGTCTTAGTAAGAGTCTATATTCCGCTCTTGATGTCATCATTCTATATGGTTCATTAGTTCCTTTTGTTACAATATCATCAATTAATACACCTATATATCCTTGTGTTCTATCTAATATAAGTGGTTCTTCCCCTTTTATTTTTTGAACTGCATTTATTCCTGCCATCAATCCTTGACATGCAGCTTCTTCATAGCCTGATGTTCCATTTATTTGTCCTGCCATAAACAGTCCTTCTATTCCTTTATATTCTAAAGAAAGCTTTAAGTCTGATGGATTTATACAATCATATTCTATTGCATATGCTGGTCGTGTAAATTCTGCTTTTTCAAGCCCAGGAATTGTATGGTACAATGCTATCTGTACATCTTCTGGCAAAGAAGAGCTCATTCCTTGGATATACATTTCTTCTGTATCAAGTCCAACAGGTTCTACAAAGGCTTGATGTCTAGGTTTGTCGCTAAATCTTACTACTTTATCTTCTATTGATGGACAATATCTTGGACCTGTTCCTTCTATCTTTCCAGCATATAATGGTGAACGGTGCAAATTTTGTCGAATTATGTCGTGAGTTTCTTTAGTCGTATAGGTTAAATAACAATCTATCTGGTTAAAAGGTTTCACGTCATCATCAAATGAAAATGCTTGTATTTCTGCATCTCCTTTTTGTACTTCCATTTTAGAAAAATCTATACTTCTGCGATTTATCCTTGCTGGTGTTCCTGTTTTAAATCTCACTAAATTAATGCCTAATCTTTTTAGGCAATTAGATAATTCATTTGCAGCTGATACTCCATCCGGACCGCTTTCTTGCGAATATTCCCCTATAAAAATTTTTCCTTTTAAATATGTTCCAGTTGCTAGAATAAGTGCTTTTATTTTGTATATTGCTCCCACACTGGTTTTAATTGCCTTTACAGCTCCATTTTCAACAAAGATATCCACAATTTCTCCCTGTTTTACCTCTAAGTTTTCCTGTAGCTCCAATGTGTGTTTCATTTCTCTTTGATATTTTTTTCTATCAGCCTGTGCTCTTAAAGAATGTACTGCTGGACCTTTTGATGTATTCAACATTTTTACTTGTATCATGCTTTTGTCTATGTTTTTGCCCATTTCTCCACCAAGTGCATCTATTTCTCTTACTAGATGTCCCTTTGAACTTCCTCCTATATGTGGATTACATGGCATATTAGCGATATTTTCTAAGCTAATGGAAAATATTAGTGTTTTCATGCCTAATCGTGCTGCTGCAAGTGCTGCTTCACAGCCCGCATGTCCAGCTCCCACAACGGCTACGTCGTATTCTCCTGCTTGATATTCCATTTTATTTCCCTTCCTTTTTTACGTTTTTTCTATTTACATGTGAAACTGAAATTTGTGTTTTTTTTACTTTTATGTGAGTTTTAACTTGTTGGTTTTAGTTGTTTTATGTTTACTTTTGCGTATTTTAGCTTTTGTTTTGAGTTTTTTCTTGTTTTTTATAAAATTTTACGTATTGCATCCAAATTTTATTTGTCACTTTTCCACATTATGTTTTTATTCCCTTTTGTTCGTTTTTTCTATTTTTTAGTTGTGGAAAACTGTTTTGAAAATTTTTCCTATTGATATTTATTTTTTATTTATAAAAATTTCGCACGAGAATCGTCATATTTGCTTTTTTATGTTTTTACTATATAATTTTACATTTTTGTTGTTTTTTTGTCTTATTTTTGATTTTCGAAATTCTTTTTTTATTACTTGCCTAAACAAAATTTTGAAAAAATTTCATCTAATATATCATCTGTTACAATTTCTCCAGTAATACTGCCTAAATTTTCTAAAATTTCTCTTAAAAATATGGCAATTATATCTAATGGCATTTGTTGTTTTATTGCATCTTGTGCCTTATCACAACTTTGTAATGCTTTATTTATAAAATTTTTATGCCTTACATTTGTTATTGTTAAATTATTATCTACATTAATTTTTTCAAATGCAAATAGTTCTTTTATTTTTTTATACAAATTTTCTATTCCTACATTTTCTTTTAAAGACATTGTAATAATATTTGCTGTTGTATTTGCTATTTCTGGTGTATCTTCTTTTATTTTTTGATCTAAATCTATTTTATTTAATATAATAATTGATGTTTTTCCTAAAATTAAGTTCAAAATTTCTTTGTCTTCGCTTGTTAATTCTTTACTACTATCAAAAATCGCTATTATTAAGTCTGCATCTTGTGCCATTTGTTTTGATTTTTCAATTCCTATTTTTTCAACTTC
>CANRBU010000074.1 GCA_947628925.1 uncultured Clostridia bacterium
ATCAGAAACAGCTAAAAGTGATGAATTAGATGATGAACCAAAAGCAGGAATAAGTACATCAGTAGAATTCTTTGTAGGTGGTTTAGCAATTATTTCATTAGCAGTAGCAGTAATTGCAAAAAAACATTAATAAGAATAATAAATTGAAGGGTAGAACTTTCTACCCTTTTCATTTATATTGTAGGAGAAATATATGAGACATTCAAAACCTAGAAGAGCGAAAAATGAAAAGAAAAAAATCGGAACAATAATATCTATCATATTTTTTATAATTTTCATTATTTGTATAGCATATTTAATATATAATAATTATTCTAAAAATAAAGACAAACAGGTTATAGAGGAAGTACAAGAGTACGAGCCTATTGTTCCTGTTGAGGAAGAACCAACTAAAACTGACACAATGATAAAAGTAGAAGAATTGCAAACATCAAATCAAGACATAAAAGGATGGATAAAAATTGATAATACAATAATTGATTATCCAATTGCACAATGTGATAATGATGATTACTATTTGAAGCATAATTATAAAAAGGAAAATAATAAATATGGTTGTATATTTATAAAAAGTAAATGTAATTTAAATGATGTGAATTCAAATATAATTATTTATGGTCATAATATGAAAGATGATTTAATGTTTAATTGTTTGTTAAAATATAAAGACAAATCATTTTATGATGAACATAAAATAATAAATATAACAACAGAAAGTGAAGAAAGACAATATGAAGTAGTTGCAGCATTTAAATCAAGAGTATTTTATAAAAATGAAAAAAATGTTTTTCGCTATTATAATTATATAAATTTTGAACACGAAAACAAATATAATGAATATATAAATAATGTAAAAAAGGCACAACTATATGATACAGGAATATCAGCTAATTATGGCGAGCAATTAATAACATTAATTACTTGTGAATATTCTCAAGAAAATGGAAGAATGGTTGTTGTTGCTAAAAAAATACAATAAAGAAAAATAACAAGTTATTTATAAATTTTTAGTAAAAGTCTTGACGTTTTTTACAGGATATGTTATTATAAATATTGTTAAAGTTTTATTTAATGTGCGGATGTGGCGGAACTGGTAGACGCGCTGGTCTTAGGAACCAGTGCCTGTGCGTGGGGGTTCGAGTCCCTTCATCCGCACCAAATTGATAAAAACTCGGACTTTTCAATTTATTGATTAGTTCGAGTTTTTATATATTTATATCAAAAAAAGATAGTGTCAACATTTTTCAACATCTTCTATATCATAATTTTGTATATTGTAGCATAAATTTATCCATATTTCAACATATCCAGAAAAGATTAATAAGGAGAAATTTCAAGATAGAGTACGGTTTGGTTTCAAACAATAAGTAAAAAAAATATATTTACTTTTTTTATATTATATGATATATTTGAATAGAAATATTTAAATAAATAGGAGGAATTATGATTTTTAATTTAAAAACTAAATTAATTGTAAAAGAACAATTAAAGCCTAACTTATTTAAGTTTGGGATAAAATCAAAAGAAATAGCAGATATTGCTAAACCAGGTCAATTTTTAGAAATAAAAGTTTCTGAAGGTATAGATCCTTTTTTAAGAAGACCGATTAGTATATACAACATAGATAAACAAAAAGAAATTGTAGAATTTATTTTTCAAATAAAAGGAAAAGGAACAGAGATATTATCAGAAAGAAACATTGGAGAAGAAATTGATATAATGGGACCAGTTGGTGACGGAACTTTTGAAATTATGCAAAATAAAAAAGTTGCTATTCTTGGTGGAGGTATAGGTGTTTTTCCATTATATGAACTTGCTAAAAATTTAAAAGAATCAGAAGTAAATATATATCTAGGTTTTAGAAATAAAGATGCTGTAGTTTTAGAAGATGAATTTAGAAAAGTATCTAACCAACTTATAATATCAACAGATGATGGCAGTTACGGTGTATCTGGATTTGCAATAGATGAATTAAAAAAAGATTTACAAGAAAAACAAATAGACTTTATATATGCCTGTGGGCCACTTCCTATGCTAAAAGCTATAAGGGAATTAAGTATTGAAAAAAATATACCATGTCAAGTATCACTAGAAGAAAGAATGGCTTGTGGAGTAGGTGTATGTTTAGGTTGCGCTGTGAAGAAAACAAAAGTTGCTGAAGACGAATTCAGTTATAATTATGTATGCAAAAATGGACCTGTTTTTTATGCAAAAGATATCGAAATATAAATATTTAAAGGAGAGAAATTATGTATTTTGATAAAATCCCATTAGTTTATGGAAATTATTGGAACAAAGAGATAATTGAGAATTGTAAAAAACAAAAAAAGTTATTGAGAGTTGCAGTTGCAATTCCTGGTGGAAAAAAAGATAACGAATGTAATATGAATTGCATATTTTGTTTTACTAATTGTGGGACTAGGCATCGAAATGAAAAAAATATTGATAATGAAACAGTAAGAAAGTTTATTTTAGAGGCATCTAAATATGCATACAAACCTGAACTGATGAATTACTATTTTGTTAGTGAAGGAGAACCAACTTTAAATGAAGAATTAATTGATATTTTATCAGAAACAAGCAAATTAGGTGGCACAATGACCATATTTTCTAATTTGTATAATCTTACAGATGAGCAAATTGAAGCTTTCAAAAACATAAAAAATATTTTTGTTTGTGGAAAACTTTATGGAATAAAGCCAGAAACAAATGACTATTTAACAAATACAAAGGGCTCTTATAATAAAATGATGGAAAACATAAAAAAATTAATAGATGCAGGGCTTGCTGATGAACACAGATTAGGAGTTCAATGTGTTGTTACATCATACAATTATAATGAAGTATTTGATATTTTTAAATGGGCAAGAAAGAATAATATTGCACCACATATAATGTTATATAGAAAACAAGGATTAGGTGAAAGATTTCCAGAACTTGCAATTAAACAGGAAGATTTATTAAAATTATATAAAGAATGTTCTAAATTTGATAAATTAGAATATGGCTTAGATTGGAACGAAAAATTACCTTTATTGGTTATTGGTGATTGCTATGTACCAGGGGTTAATTTGTATTTGACATCAAATGGAGATATGACTGTGTGTGCAGGAGATTCAAGAAGTTATGGAAATTATTTTGAAAATTCTATAGAAGATGCTTTAAAATCAGATTTATATAATGATGTTATAGAAAACTATAAAAAATGCCCTTGGGTTGAAATATAAAAGGAGGTAATAGTTATGAATACAGAAGTGAATTTTGCGGGTATAAAAATGAAAAACCCAGTAACTGTTGCATCAGGAACATTTGGCTCTGGAAAAGAATATAGCCAATTTTTTGACTTAAGTAAATTAGGTGCAGTTGTAACTAAAGGTGTATCATATGAACCCAAAATTGGAAATAAGGCTCCTAGAACATGTGAAGCTCCAGCAGGTATGCTTAATGCTATAGGACTTGAAAATTTAGGAATCAAACATTTTATAGAGTCAGATTTACCATTTTTAAAAAAATATGATACAGCTATTATTGTAAATGCATTTGGTGGAGTGGGCGGAACAGTACAAGACTATGTTAATGTTTGTGAAGTTTTAAATAAATTGGATATTGATGGTGTTGAATTAAATCTATCATGCCCTAATGTATGTGCAGGATGTATGGCATTTGGGACAACCTATGATGGAGTAAAACAAGTTACTACTGCATGTAGAAAAGTTTTGACAAGCAAACCTTTAATAGTAAAATTGACTCCAAATGTTACTGATATAACAATTACAGCCAAAGCAGCTGAGGAGGCAGGAGCAGATGGAATATCATTAATCAATACTCTTACTGCTATGGTAATAGATACTGAAACTCGTAGACCTGTTCTAGCTAATAATACGGGTGGATTATCAGGACCTGCCATTAGACCTGTTGCTGTACGTATGGTATATCAAGCTGCTCAAAGTGTAAAGATTCCAGTTTTGGGTATGGGGGGAATTTTGACAGGTAATGATGCTATAGAATTTTTACTAGCAGGAGCTACTGCTGTATCAATTGGAGCAGGAAATTTTTATTCACCATATACTAGTATCAATGTATTAAAAGGAATTGTTGATTACTTAGAAAGACATGATATTGATGATGTTAATAGCATTGTTGGAACTGTGAAGATGAATTGATTTTTGCATAAAATAACAACACATTCGCATATGAGTGTGTTGTTGTTTTTTTGTAGTGTCAACATTTTTCAATAGCCTCTATCTTTTTTCATATATTTGTGTTACAATAAGTGTATAATTATTACAAACTGTTAATGAAATAAAGGAGGAATATTATGCAAAGAGAAGAAGCCATAAATTTATTAAAAAAATACAATCAAGAAGAATTTCACCTAAGACATGCTTTAACTGTAGAAGGTGTTATGAAGTATTTTGCAAAAGAAAGAGGAGAAGATAAAGAATTTTGGGGCTTAGTCGGCTTATTACATGATGTAGATTTTGAAAAATATCCAACAGAGCATTGTAAAAAAGCACCAGAATTATTAAAAGAAATAAATGCAAATGATAAAATGGTACATGCAATTTGTAGTCATGGATATGGAATATGTTCAGAGGTAGAACCAACACTTGAAATGGAAAAAATACTATTTGCAGTAGATGAATTAACAGGACTTATATGGGCAGCTGCTAAAATGAGACCATCACAAAGTACAAAAGATATGGAAGTATCAAGTTTAAAAAAGAAATTTAAAGATAAAAAATTTGCAGCAGGCTGTTCAAGAGATACTATTCAAAAAGGAGCAGAAAATTTAGGATGGGAATTATCAGAACTATTTGAAAAAACGATATTGGCAATGCGAGAGTGCGAAGATGAAATAGAAGCAGAAATGAAAGAAATAATTTAGTTTAGAAGGAAAAAAGATATGCCAGTTAAAAAAAATGAAGAATATATTGTTGACATTATTGACAATGGATATGAAGGAGAAGGAATTGCAAAAATAAATGATTTTACAATTTTTATTCCTAATACTCTAAAAGGTGAAAAAGTAAAAATTTTAATTGTAAAAGTTTTAACATCATATGCTTTTGGAAAAGCTATAGAAATAATAAAAGCATCCCAAGATAGAATAGAAGTAGATTGTAGTACATACAAAAGATGTGGTGGATGTAATTTAAGACATGTTAAATATGAAAAAACTTTAGAAATGAAGCAAAATATAGTTCAAAATTTAGTTAATAAGACATTGCAATTTAAAATAAAAGTAGAAAATACAGAGGGAATGGCAGCACCATATTATTATAGAAATAAAGTGCAATTCCCTGTTGGGATAGATAAAAATGGTATTCCACAAATAGGAGTGTTTGCAAGTAGAACACATGAAATTATCCCTGTTCAAAAATGTATTATTCAAAATGAAAAAGCACAAGAAATAGCAAAAGAGATTTTTATATTTCTTGTTAATAACAATATTTCAATTTATGATGAAAAAAAGCAAAATGGATTGTTACGTCATATTGTTGTAAAAATGGGAATAAAGACAAATGAATATATGTGTATAATAGTTATTAATGGAGAAAAATTGCCAAAACAAGATGAGTTGATTCAATATATAACTAGTAAATTTCAAGAAATAAAAACAATTGTGGTAAATATGAACAAAAAAAATACTAATGTAATTCTAGGAGACAAAAATGATGTGGTATATGGGGATGGGTATATAAAAGATATATTAGGAGATTTTGAATTTCAAATTTCACCATATTCATTTTATCAAGTAAATCCTGTTCAAGCAGAAAAATTATATCAAATAGCTGTAGAAACTGCTGAAATTTCTC
>CANRBU010000075.1 GCA_947628925.1 uncultured Clostridia bacterium
ACTTTAGAACAAAAACATTTTAGTATTGGTTTCCGTTCAATATTATATTGGTAAAAAAAATAAAAAATAGCAAGAAAACCTTGCTATTTTTTGTATTTTTTAGTAGAATATATCTATAAATACAAAAATATGTTTTGTATTTATAATTGTTTAAAACATTGTTTATACTCGGAAAGGATTGTGATGTAATTGAAAGATGAATTTTTAAAATTATTAAAAACAGTAAAAAGAGATGGAATTGAAGACTTAATCGAATTTATAGAAAAAACAGACTTTTTTCAAGCACCTGCAAGTACAAGATTCCATGGGAATTACGAAGGTGGCTTAGTAGAACATAGCCTAAAAGTTTTTGAAATTTTAAAGCATAAAGTTGAAACAAACATAGAGCCAATTCAAGTATCAGAAGAATCAATTATTATAATAGCTTTATTGCATGATATATGTAAGGCAAATTTTTATAAAATTGATTACAAAAATGCAAAAAATGCATTAGGAGTTTGGGAAAAAGTTCCATATTATAAAGTTGATGATACCATACCATATGGTCATGGTGAAAAATCAGTTATGATGATTACAGAATATATGAGATTAACACCAGAAGAAAAATATGCCATTAGATGGCACATGGGATTTACAGAACCAAAAGAGCAATATGGAACAATAGGTATAGCATATAAAAAATACCCATTAGCTCTGTTGATGCATGAAGCAGATTTGGAAGCAACATATTTTTATGATATATAGGGAGGATAAAATGTTAGCATATATTAAAGGTATATTAGAAATGAAAATGACAGATTATGTCGTTATAGATGTAGGTGGACTAGGTTATAAAGTATATATGACAACAACAGATATGGAAAGTTTAGGAAATATTGGAGATACAGTAAAGGTCTATACATATTATCGAGTAAGAGAAGATGATATAAGTATTTTTGGCTTTAAAACAAATGAACAATTACGAATGTTTGAATTATTATTATCTGTTAGTGGAGTAGGAGCAAAAACAGCACTAAGCATGGTAGCAGTAGCTCAACCATCTGATTTTGCAATAGCAGTTATTTCAGAAGATGTAACCTATTTAACAAAAATTCCAGGGATAGGTGCAAAATCAGCCCAAAGAATTATTCTAGAATTAAAAGATAAAATGAAAAAAGAAAATACAGCTTTAGAAGCTAAAAGCATTAAAGTTCAAATTGATAATAATAAAGTTGAAGAAGCAATTGCAGCACTTCAAGTGTTGGGTTATAATAGAAGGGAAATAGAGAAAGCATTTGCACAATTGGATATGACTAATTTATCTACAGAGGACCTAATAAAGAAGGGCTTAAACCTATTTTCAAAGGGTTGAAAAATAATTACAATTTTGGCTGCGCGCAGTGGCGAACTTCATTCGAAATTTAATCTGCGTACAAAGAGTACGCTTCATAAATTTCAAATTTGTTTTCCTTGCCAAAATTTAATTCTTTTCCAACCATAAAATTAGAAAAAGTGGAAGATTGAAAAATAATTACAATCTAAATTTTAGAAGGGAACGGGACTAAAAATGAATATGAAAGAGCCTTTGGCTTACAGAGTAAGACCAAAAAGTTTAGAAGAATATGTAGGGCAAGAACATGTTTTAGGAGAAGGTAAACTATTATATAGAACTATAAAAGCAGATAGGCTATCTAGTATTATACTTTTTGGACCGCCTGGATGTGGCAAGACTTCTCTTGCAAGAGTAATTAGTGAAACAACAAAATATAAATTCTATAAAATAAATGCTGTAACAAGTGGAGTTGCAGATATTAAGCGAGTTATAGAAGAAACACAAAATTTTATGCTAAATCCAACAGGCAAAAGTATTTTGTTTATTGATGAGATACATAGGTTTAACAAATTACAACAGGATGCATTACTACCATTTGTAGAAAATGGCACAATTATTTTAATAGGAGCAACAACAGAAAATCCATATTTTGAAGTGAATAAAGCTTTAATTTCTAGGTCTATGGTAATTAAATTAGAGCCACTTACACAGGAACATGTATTTAAAATTTTAAAAAATGCAGTAGAAAGTAAAGATGGATTACGGTGACTATAATGTAAAAATAGAAGATGAAACTTTGATGAAACTTGCAGCTATTTCTAATGGAGATGTCAGAACAGCACTAAATGGACTAGAAGTAGCAGTGTTAACAACAAAAATGCAAGCAGATGGTTATATACATATTACAGATGAGGAAATAAAAAATAGTATACAGGAAAGAAAAGCAATTTTTGATAAAGATGGTGAAGCTCATTATGATAATATAAGTGCTTTTATTAAATCTATGCGTGGCTCTGATGCAGATGCAGTATTATTCTATTTAGCAAGAGCTATTGCAGGTGGAGAAGATCCAATGTTTTTGGCAAGAAGGATTGTAATTTGTGCATCAGAAGATGTTGGACTAGCAAACCCAAATGCTTTGGTTGTTGCAAATAGTGCAATGCAAGCAGTACATATGGTCGGAATGCCAGAAGCAAGAATTATTTTAGCAGAAGCGGCTGTGTATGTTGCAAATTCGCCAAAATCTAATTCTACATATTTAGGAATTGATAGAGCTCTTCAAGATGTAAAAAATAAAGAAACAGGTGAAGTACCAATGCATCTAAGAAATGCTCCTGTTCAAGGTATGCAAGATTTAGGATATAGCCAAGGCTATTTATATCCACATGACTTTCCGGGGCATTATGTGGAACAACAGTATTTACCAGATGTTATGAAAGGTACAAAATATTATGAGGTAGGAGAAAATGATCAAATAAAAATTAATCCTGATAAATTAGAAAAAAACACATAAAAAATAAAAAAACGGAAAACCTACAATAAAAGTAGGTTTTTTTATGATGAAAGATTTAGTAAAAACAATTGTTATAGGATTTTGTGCTGGGGTTATATGTGGCTTTTTTTCAACAGGTGGTGGTTTAATTTTAGTTCCAGCTTTTATGTATTCATTAAAGGAAGAATCAAAAAGGGCGAGAGGAACAGCGATTTTTTGTATTTTGCCAATGGTTGTTACAAGTAGCTTTTTTTATTACAAGGGAAATTATATAGATTGGAAAATAGCAATATTGTGTGCAATTGGTGGAACTATAGGAGGATATATTGGAGCGCGATTACTAAAAAAACTACCTGAAATGTTTTTAAGAATAGCCTTTACGGTTTTTTTGTTATATGTTGCCTATAATATGATATTTGTGTAAAAAAATTTAAGATTGAAAGGAATTTTAATGGGAGAAATTGTTATTGGTATAATATCTGGAATTATCAGTGGTACAGGAATGGGTGGAGGAACTATACTGATTTTTCTTTTGACTTTTTTGTTTAAAGTAGATCAACATGTAGCCCAAGCTGCAAATTTAATATTTTTTATTCCAACATCACTTATAGCAATAATTGTAAATATAAAAAATAAAAACATTAATCTAAAATTAGGAACTTTAATATCGATATATGGAATTTTGGGTGCAATTATTGGAGCAAATATTTCAATTAATACAGATGTAATAGCATTAAGAAGGTATTTTGGGATATTTTTAATTATTATTAGTATACATGAAATATATTCCATTATAAAACAGTATAAAAAAGGAAAAATTGATAAAAATAAAGATAATATATAAAGAAAGGAAAGTGATAATATGAAATTTACAAAAGGTGTAATCATAGGTGGACTTTTAGCTACAGGTATGTTGATGATGTATACAGAAAGTGATATGTTTCAAAAAAATAAGAGAACAATGATGAAAAAGGGAAAACAAATGATGAAAAAACTAGGAAATTGGTAAACATAGAATGAAAGTATTGACATAGAGCTTTTTTATGATATAATAGTATATGCTGGTTCTAAAAAGAATCGGTAATAAATTAGGAGGGCTTTTTGCATGAAAACACAAGTGCATAATTCACGGGATCCGCCAAAAAGAATAAAATTACAAAAACAAGATATAAAAAAAACTAAATAAGGATTTTTTGTTTTGCACTCTTGCGAAAAAGGAGAGTTCCACTCCTAAAAAATGGGTGAAAGCCACATCGAAATGGCGGGGACGTACGTTGTACGTTCCCGCCTATTTTAGTATAATTTACTATTTATCACATTTTTCTGGTTTTTTATCTTCAATAAAGCAGTCGCACTTATCATTTTTATCCCCTTTTAAGCATTTTCCTTCGTGAAAACATTTTGCACAAATTTTAATTTTCTTTGTAGCATTTGCCCAAATTTGAATAGCATATTTTTTATCAGGGCATAGAGGACCAAATACAAATTCACCTTCACAGTCGGTAAATGTGTGTCCGATTGGTCTTCTTTCTTCTTTACCATTTTCGCAAACAACTTCAGTTAATTTTACAACTGCATCTGCTACTGGTTCTTTAAAACAATTTTTTATTACGCCATAAATGACATCGCGATTATCTTTTGGAAGCATAATATCTAAATCAAATTGTTTACCTCCTGAGATAACACCATCAACATCTATTTCTGGACAAGAAGGTTTATTATAGTCCATTTCCATTTTTTTCACAATCCTTTCCATAAACTAAAAAGTTTATTAATATATAATATGAAAAAATTGTAAAAAGTTGCAAGATTTTGCCAAAAGTGGTATAATATAAGTGTACAAAAGAGATGAAGGAGGAATTCTTATGAGAAATGATGAATTAAAAATGGATTCTGTAAAGTTAGCACAAAGCAAATACTATCATGAAAAAATAAAAAGAGATAGTGTGAGAAGTGAAGAAAACATAGTAGCTAGAGACGATAATAAAATAATAAAATTTACTGAGTCTCCTAAGACTAAAGGTAAAATAGTACAATTTGAAAAAGAAAAACCACCTAAAAAGAATATGAAACGTAAAGCAATAATAGGTGTTATGGCAGCTGCAGCACTAACTGCACTTGTAGGACTAGGAACCCAAACAGTAAAAGGTGTTTCAGAAGATGCAGATAAAAATGTAACTACAGAAATGCCAATGGAACCTGTTGTTCAAAAAAATTCAGTAAAACTACCAATAGGAATAGATTCATTACAATTTCCTGAAAATAATTTTTTAGATAAATTAATAGAAAAATACAATTCATCAGTTGAACCAAGTGAAATGCTTTCAAAAAATGATATAGGAATTATTCTTCAAGATAAATTGAATGATGGTCAAATATATAAAGTAAAAGATGGAAATGGAAATGAAACTTATTTCCAAGATTATTCAAAGGGAAGAGAAGTATTACCAGAAAATTATAAATGGATTTCTGCAGATGACATTGACAAAGTTTTTGTAGTAACTAATAGTAAAGAACAAACTGCAATAACAGGTTTACTTGAATTAGAAAATGGAGATCTTGAACCATTACAAGTAGATGCAATGTTATTAGAAAACGGAACAGATGCCATTCAAGCATCAGAACATTATGTTCATTTAAAACAAAATCAAGAAAAATTAAAAGAAATAGAAATGCAACTAGAGAAATTTTTAGAAGACCGTCAAAAAGCATTAGAACAAGATGATGATGAACCTAGTTTATAAAATGTATAATATATCCACTTTTTGCAAACAATATGTGTAAAACATGTTTGCAAGGAGTGGAATTTTTTTGAAAGAAAATAGAAGATTGATTATTAATGGAACATTATTAGAAAAAGAACAGCTAAAAAAGCATCTTGAAAAAATAGCTGCAAGCCATAATACTAAGCAACAATCTGATGCCAATACTTACCCAATACCTAATTTAATAGAAGATTATAAAAAGATAAAAGAAGTATATCAATTATTAAATAATAATTTAAAACA
>CANRBU010000076.1 GCA_947628925.1 uncultured Clostridia bacterium
TATGTATAATTTAGTTGTCTTTGCATCTGGTAATGGCTCTACTTTACAAGCCATAATTGATAATATTGAAAATGGCAAACTATCTGCCGATATTCAATTAGTTGTTTCTGATAACCCAAATGCCTATGCTTTGGAAAGAGCAAAAACACATAATATCCCTATTTATGTTATTAAGTCAAAAACTTTTGAAGAAAGAGATATTGAATTATCAGAAGTTTTATCAAAATTTCCTATCAATTTAATAGTTCTTGCTGGATATTTAAAAATGATTGGTCCTAAATTAATAGAAAAATATACTTTGATAAATACCCATCCTTCTTTACTCCCTAAATATGGTGGTAAAGGTATGCATGGTATGCATGTACATCAAGCAGTAGTTAATGCACATGAACAAATTAGTGGTGTAACTGTGCATTTTGTAAATTCTGAATATGACAAAGGTTCTATTATTAGGCAAACTCAAGTTAAAGTTGACCAAGATGATACTGCTGAAACCTTGTCTCAAAAAGTACAGGCTGTTGAAAAGATTCAATTAGTCAATGTACTTGATGATTTTATAAATGGCAAATTGCCTTAATTTTTAATGTTTAATGTTCATAAATTTCGCCTATATCTTTGCGATAACTTAGTTTTTCATCTATGTTATTTTCCATAGCTCTATAGGCTTTTTCTTTTGCTTCTTCTAGTGTGTTCCCTTCTGTATGTACTGCAAATAATCTTGAATTACCTACTGATGTATAATTATTTCCTTCTATATGTTTTGTACTTGAAAAATATATTTTAGCATCATTTTCTAAAATTGCCTGTTTATTTAATTTGAATTCACATTGTTCTTTAGTAGATTTTATCGCATAATTAGGACTAACTACATAAACAGTAAATGTATAATTTTTCTTGAATTTACAGTTTGAGCTAGATAAAGTTTTATTTTGAATATGTTCAAAAATTTCTGTAAAAGGTGTTTCTAAAGCATTTAACACATTAATTGCTTCTGGATCTCCAAACCTTGCATTAAATTCAATAAATTTGATTCCATCTTTACATTTGAAAAATCCACCATAAATTACTCCATTAAATTCTAAGTTTTCACTGTTCAATTCATGAATTGTTTTTTGAATAAGTTCTGCACATTTATCTATATCTGCTTGCTCTAAAAATGGTAACTTTCCATCTGCAAAACTTAAACAACCCATTCCACCAGTTCCCGGTCCTTTATCTTCTTCAAAACGGTATGGATAATCAAAAGTTATTGGAGTGACTACAATATGTTCACCATCTGTTAGTGCCATAACAGTAAATTCACGGCCTTCTACTTTGTCTTGTACAATTACTCTTCCTGCTTCTTCTAAGCAAGATTTTGCATATTGATAGCCTTCTTCTTTTCCTTTAAAGTGAATTCCACCAACTTTTACTCCTTTTCCTCCTGTTAATCCTTCAGGTTTTACAACAAAACTATCATCTTCATATTGTTCAATTGCTTTATCTAGTTCTTCTTGTGTTGTTATTGCCACATTTTTTATAACCATTTCTGGTGCTAATTTTTTTACAATTTCTAGTGCGTATGTTTTACTCCATTCAATCTTTGCACCTTTTGAAGTAGGTCCGAAAGTTTCTATTCCTAGTTCTTTAGCCAAGTCTATTAACCCATCTTGCAATAAATTATCTTGACTTACAACACAAGCTTCAATTTTTTCATCTATGATAAATTTTTTTACAAGTTCTTTGTCAAAAGGATTTCCAACTAAATATTTCCCTTGTGATTTTTTTACATATTCTTCTATTGTTGGATTTACATATGGCATAATTGAATATAGTGCATAATTTTTGCTTATTTGTTCTGCAAGAACTGCTTCACGTCCACCATTTCCCAATAATAGGCATTTTTTCATTTTTTTCACATTCCTTTCTAGTAAATTATACATTAACATCTGTTGAAACATCATTTCCTAAATTCTGATATTTTTCTAATATCGGATTTACTCTTTCTGCAATAAAGTCTTCTACTTGGTGTACTGCTCTACCACATAAATTATCTGGGTTTAAGGCATTCATAATTTCTTCTTTTGTTAAACCAAAACTTGCATCATTTACAATTCTATCAACTAAATCATTTGGTTTTCCATATTCTTTAACTTGTTTTCCTGCTTCCATAGAATATACTCTGATTTTTTCATGTAGTTCTTGCCTATCTCCACCTTTTAGAACTGCATTCATTAAAATTTCTTCTGTTGCCATAAATGGCAATTCTTGCATCATATTTGTTTTTATAACATTTTCATATACAACAATACCTTTTGTTATGTTAGCATATAATATTAATATTGCATCAACTGCTAAAAAGCTTTCTGGTACACAAATACGCTTGTTAGCTGAATCATCTAAAGTTCTTTCTAGCCATTGTGTAGCAGCTGTTATACTTGGATCCATGCTAAGTACCATTACATGTCTTGCAAGTGAATTAATTCTCTCACTTCTCATTGGGTTACGTTTATATGCCATAGCAGAAGATCCTATTTGACCTTTTTCAAATGGTTCTTCAAGCTCTTTTTCATGTTGTAATAATCTCATATCATTTGCAAATTTTGAGCAACTTCCGAGCTATTCCGAGCTAATAAATGTAAAACTCTTGTATCTAATTTTCTTGTGTATGTTTGACCAGATACACTATATACTTTCTTAAATCCCATTTTTTCTGCTATTTTGCTATCTACTTGTTTTACTTTTTCTTCATCTTTTAATAATTTCATAAAGCTTTCTTGTGTTCCTGTTGTACCTTTACAACCTAAAAGTTTCATATGTTCTTCTACAAATTCTAATTCCTCTAAATCTTCAAGCAAATCTTGTAACCATAAAGTAGCTCTTTTTCCCACTGTTGTTAATTGTGCTGGTTGAAAATGTGTATATCCTAAACAAGTTATTGCTTTATTTTTTAATGCAAATTCTTTTAGGTTTTTTATAACAACTATCAATTTTTCTTTTATAAGAGCTAATGCTCTTGTCATTAAAATTACATCTGT
The DNA here is from genome assembly GCA_947628925.1 of uncultured Clostridia bacterium. Taxonomy (GTDB): domain Bacteria; phylum Bacillota; class Clostridia; order TANB77; family CAG-508; genus CAG-269. The sequence goes on from CANRBU010000076.1 coordinate 3,018, forward strand.
ATTATCTGTTACAAAACAAGAAGTTGCACCTAAGTGAATAATAGGTTTTGCCTTTGGACATTTTAATCCAAATTCATATACATGTGCCATAACATCATGCCTACATTCTTTCTCTCTTTGTGCTACAATATCATAATCTATATTGCTTACATTATCTTTCATTTCTTGTATTTGTTCATCTGTAATATCAATTCCTAATTCTTTTTCAGTTTCTGCTAATGCAATCCATAGCTGTCTCCAAGTAGTATATTTGCTATTGTTTGACCACAAAGCATTCATTTCTTCACTTGCATATCTTCCTGAAAGTGGTGTAACATATTTATCATTTTCCATTTTTATCATTCCTCTCTAATGCACATTATCTATAATAATCTACTCCAGATTTAAATAATTTTTGATCTTGTTTTCCTGGCATGTTCTTCATTATCTCACGATAACTTCTTTCTGAGTGTCCCATTTTTCCTAGAACTCTACCATCAGGGCTTGTAATTCCTTCAATTGCACATATAGAGCCATTTGGGTTATATAAAATATCACCTGATGCATTTCCATTAAAATCAACATATTGAGTAGCAATTTGACCATTTTCAATTAATTGATTTTTTAGTTCTTCTGATATTATAAACCTTCCTTCTCCGTGTGAAATTGGTATTGTAAACTCTTCACCTAGTTCTACATTATTAAACCATGGTGATAGTTTTGATACTACTTTTGTATTTACCATTCGTGACATATGTCTTGCAATTGTGTTAAATGTTAGTGTTGGCATAGTTGCATCCATTTCTTTAATTTCACCATATGGTACTAGTCCTAGTTTTACTAATGCTTGGAAACCATTGCAAATTCCTAACATTAAACCATCTTTTTCATGTAAGTGTTTATATATTAATTCCTTTAGTTTTGGATTACGGAACACTGCACTTATAAATTTACCTGAACCATCTGGTTCATCACCTGCGCTAAATCCACCTGGTATCATGATAATTTGTGCATTTTCAATTTCTTTTGCAAATATATCTATTGATTCTTGAATATTTTGTGGTTTTAAGTTTTTAAATACTTTTGTACTTACTATTGCACCAGCATCTTCAAACGCTTTGCTAGAATCATATTCACAGTTTGTTCCTGGGAATATTGGTATAAAGACACGTGGCTTAGCAATTGGCATTTTTCTCTTTATCATGCATTTTTTATCGCTTAATACATTTTCTACTAATTTTGCTTGTTCTTTTACTTTTGTTGGGAATACTTTTTCTAGTGGTTCTTCCCATAATTTAATTAAATTTTCTAAATCTAATGTTGTATCATCATTTACAATAATTTTTTCTTCTTTGATTGTTTCGCCTATTTGTTTTAGTTTATTTTCTTGAACATCACTTTCTACTTCGATTACAAATGAGCCATAATATGGGTAAAATAAATCTTCATCTGTATTTAACTTACATCCTATTTTATTTCCCATTGAGCTTTTTGTAATAACATCTGCAATTCCTCCGTTTTTAATTGTACTAACTGATAATACTTTTCCACTTTCTATTAATTTATGTATAATTTCATAGTTTTCTTTTAAATCATCAAAATCAACAATATCTTCTTGTGCCATTTTTGTTTTTAATAACATTATCTTTGTATTAGTTTTCTTGAATTCATTTGATACTACTTTTGTTGTATCAACATCTCCTATACAAAAAGCTACAAGTGTTGGTGGTACATCTAACTCATTATATGAACCTGACATACTGTCTTTTCCACCTATTGCACCTATATGTAATTCTTTTTGTGCATAATATGCTCCAAGCAATGCTACAAATGGTTTTCCCCATCTTGTTGGTTCATCTTTTAATCTTTCAAAATATTCTTGTAAAGTTAAATATGCTTTTTTGTAATCTCCACCTATTGCTACATATTTTGACACAGCTTCTACAACTGCATAAATAGCTGCATGGAATGGACTCCATACACCAATATATGGGTTATATCCATATGACATAATTGTTCCAGTAGTTGTATAACCTTTTAAAGTTGGAATTCTTGCTACCATTCCTTGTGTTGGTGTTAATTGATACTTTCCTCCAAATGGCATTAAAACTGTATTTGCACCTATTGTGCTGTCAAAGCGCTCTACTAGTCCCTTTTGTGAGCAACAATTTAAATCTGTTATTGTTTCTTCCCATTTTGATTTTATATCTTTTATTTCTTCTTTTTTAAAGTATGATTCTGATTCATTTGGTTTTTCAACTTTAACTGTTGCATTTTTTACATCACCATTTGTATTTAAAAATTCTCTTGATAAATCAACAATGTTTTTTCCTCTCCAATACATTTTTACACGAGGTTCTTCTACAACTTTTGCAACAATAGTTGCTTCTATATTTTCTGTTTCTGCTAAATTGATAAATTTATCAACATCTTCTTTTGCAACAACAACAGCCATTCTTTCTTGTGATTCAGAAATTGCTAACTCTGT
>CANRBU010000077.1 GCA_947628925.1 uncultured Clostridia bacterium
ATCATTATGGTTGCTGAAAGAGCTGCTATAGTAACTGATTTGGATAGGGCAATGGATGGATGGTGTGAAAACCAAAGAACTAACTCAGGACAAACTGCTATCGGAACTACAAAATCAGGTGTAGGACCAGGTGCAGGAATTCGTGGTTTTAGATTCCATGTAACATTTGCAGATGCAAAAAAATGTAAAAATGCAGAAGAGTTAAGAAAGTTGATACTTAAAAACCCTCTGTATCCAAAAGAAGTTCAAGCAGTTTTGACAGATGATTATGTGAGCCACCTTTGGAATGCTATTGAAAAACTTAACATTGTAGACAGTGTTAAAGTTTTATCAAATTGCAGAACAGAGGGAAATTGGGCAGTAATCTTGGAAGTATCTCAGGCAGTATTGCTTGATCCACTTTTTGGTAATGGAGGACATTTTACAACATCAACTCCTTGCACAAATGTTGGTGGAATTGTAGGTTCAGGACTTACAATGTATGATTTTCCAAATGGATCTACCATGGTCTTAAAGGCATATGGTAGCAAAGTTGGAGGCGGTCCCTATATAACCAAATTTTCAGAAGATGAAAAACCAATTAGGGATTTTATTGATGAAATGGTTGGGGAACATGGTGTTACTACCGGCAGAAAACGCGACTTAGGGTGGTTTGATGCACCTGCTGTAAGATATTCTATTGCTCTTACAGGTGCGGACATCTGTATAAATTGTATGGATGTTATAATTGCTCTTGCAAAAGTAACTGATAAAGTTAAGGTATGCTATGCATACCAAGAGCGCAATACTAAGGAAGTTATTTACAATTGGCCATATAGTTTAGAAAACTATGTACCTCTGTATGTAGAAATGCCAATCGCTGGCAAAACTGAAAAACAGATTCTTTCTGATTATATCCTGTTAATTGAAGCGACAATTGGCAAGAAAATTACAGGGTACGGAATTGGCCCTTCGCGTGAAGGATATCGTGAAAGAAACACAGCTTTTTAGGAATTTTTTGTATTCAAAAAAGTCTGCCAAGATACTTGACAGACTTTTTTCTTTATTGTTCTTCTGGTGCTTCTACTGGGCAAACGCCTTGGCATGTTCCACAAGAGATGCAGGCTGATTCATCTATTTGATATTTTGTTTCACCTTGTGATATACATTGTACTGGACATTCTGCTGCACAAGCTCCGCATGATATACATTTATCTGTTATTTTATATGCCATTATTCTTCACCTCCTTTTGGTGTATCCTGTTCTACATCTAATTCTTCTAATTTTTCTAGTTCTTCTAATTCTTTTTTGTTTTTAATTTCTTCTTCATCTAGTTGCTCTCTTGGAATATCTTTAATGATTTTAATATCTTTTACATCATATTTTTTATAATTAAAACCATCCTCAGTTTTGAATTTTACTTTTATTCTTTCTTTCAATGTTTCAATTCCATCAACTTCCCCTTCTCCGTCTTCTGTTTTAACAATTGCTCCTAGGTTTGGAAGATGTGCTAGTTTTTCAGTATATACATTATCTTCATATTTAAGGCAACACATTAGCCTTCCACAATTACCTGAAATTTTTGATGGATTTAAAGATACATTTTGCTCTTTTGCCATTTTTATAGACACTGCTTCAAAGTCACTTAAAAATGTACAACAACATAGTTCTCTACCACACACACCATTTCCACCAATGCGTTTTACCTCATCTCTAACACCAATTTGTCTTAACTCAATTCTGGTTTTATAGATTGCTGCCAAATCTTTTACTAAATCTCTAAAATCTATTCTTCCATCAGCTGTAAAGAAAAATAAAATTTTACTATCATCAAATTTATATTCTACATCTGTTAAACACATATCCAAATTATGTTCTTTAATCTTTTTTTGGCATGTTTTAAATGCTTCTTTTTCAATTTTTTTACATTCTTCATGATGCTTGTGGTCTCTATAATTTGCAATTCTAACAACTTTTTTTAATGGTGCAATAATTTTTTCTTCTTCTACATATCTGTTTGGAATGACAACTTCCCCATATTCTTCGCCTTGTGAAGTTTCTACTATTACTTTGTCACCTTTTTTTACTTTCAAATTTTTTGGATTAAAAAAATATATTTTTCCTAGTTTTTTAAATCTTACTCCTATTATATTTTTCAAAATATTACCTACTTTCTTATTTGTTTTAACCAATTTCAGCTTTTATCTGTAGTAACATATTATCTATACTCATATCATAATTTGCATTTGATTTCAATCTTTTTTTTGTGTTTTCCACAATTTCTATACATTGTGTGTATCTATAATCACTTTTTGCTAATTCTATCAAAACAACATTCATGTATTGTAACATTGAATCAATTTGCTCTTTTTTAAAAATACTCTGCGATTTTTTCATTATTTCAATTATATCATTATTTTGCAAATTTACTAGTAAATCATAAATTTGCATATATGTAGATTGCTTATCTTGCATTAAGATTGCTTTTCCAATGCTTCCCCCAAAAGCTTTCAAGATTCTATCATCTTCAACAACTATTCCTCTTTGAATCAAAAAATCTTTTATTTCTTGATCTGGTATATCTTGAAAATGGATAATCGTACATCTTGATTTAATTGTACTTAAAAATGCATTTTCATTTGAACCTATTAGAATTATTGTAACATATTCTGGTGGTTCTTCTAGAGTTTTTAATAGGCAATTCTGTGCCTCTTTTGTCATCTTGTCTGCATCATCTATGATATATACTTTTTTGTCTGCAATAATTGGTTTTTCAACCACCTTTTTTTGCATTTCTCTAATTTGCTCTATTTTCAAAGTATTTCCATCTGGCTCTATTGTCTGAAAATCTGGACTATTTTGTGTATCAAATTCTATACAGTTTTTGCAAGTATTGCAATAAAATTCTGTTTTGGAACACAATATTGCTTTACTAAATTCCTTTGCTATTTGCTTTTTGCCTATTCCTTCTGTTCCTATAAATAAATAGCTATGTGATGTTTTATTATTTTGAAGTGCTTGTTTTAATTGCTCTTTTATATTCTGATTTCCTACAATACTTTCAAACATCCTATCTCTCCTGTTAATCTACTTTTCCCCATAAATTTAAAGGCCAAATTCTAATTGCAACTTTACTTTCAATTTTTTCTAATGGAATACATCCAAAATCTCTACAATCTTTACTATAGTTTCTATTATCACCCATTGCAAATACATAATTTTCAGGCACTACAAAATCAGTCATTCCTTTCTTGTTTCCTGTTGTAAGAATTCCTGATTGTAAATATGGCTCTTTGAACTCTGTTCCATTTATATATACTTTTCCATCTTTAATTTCTACATGGTCTCCTGGTAGAGCAATAACCCTTTTTATATAACTATCTTTTCCTATTTCCAAGACATAATGGACAAACTTCCAAAATATGTTTGATTTTTCATTTTCATACTGTGCCTTTGGTCCATTTTTTTCTATATCTTCTTCTGTAAGATCTTTTTTGCTTGGTGCTTCAAAAGTGATGATGTCACCTCTTTCAGGAAGTGTCTTAGTTGTTCTATTCCATCTATTTAACCATAATCTCTGATTTTGTATTAATGTTGGTTCCATAGAAATTTGTTGCACCATTGTTGGTGTTCCTATAAAATACCTAAATAGTAAAGCTAATACAACTGCTATAATAATACAATATACCCATTCTAATGCTTCTTTTACTTGTGGTTTCATTTTTTAAATCTCTCTCCTTTGTAGTTTTACTTAACTATTATACATTATTTTTATCATTTTAGCAATGGTTTATTGCTGTTTTGTTGGAATTCTAATAACAACTTCAGTACCTTTTCCAACTTCACTCTTGATATCGATACTTCCACCATTTTTATCTAAAATTTCTTTTGCAATAGAAAGTCCAAGACCGGTTCCTCCCATTTCCCTTGTACGTGCTTTATCTACACGGTAAAATCTCTCAAAAATTCTTGTTAAATCTTCTTCTGGAATTCCAATACCATTATCTATAACTTTTATATAAGCATCTGTATATACAAACCCTACATAAATCTTTATTTCACCTTCATCTTTGGTATATTTAATACTATTTGATAAAATGTTAAGTACAACTCTTTCAATGTCATCTTTTACAGCATACGCAGGTGGCACATCTGCAGTAACAAAACATTTAACATCATGACCTTTTTTCTTGATTTCAATTGCTAATTTTTCTTGTGATTTTTTTACAAGTTCGCCCAAATCAAAAGTTTCCTTGTTTGTAGCTACTTTATTATTATCATATCTTGATAAAGTTAATAAATCTGTTACTAACCTTGCCATTCTTCTGGATTCAGAAGCTATTACATTTAAAAATTTATTTTTTGTTTCTTCATCAAAACCACCTTCTAATAAAGTGTCTGCATAACCCATAATAGAAGTTATCGGTGTTTTTAGCTCATGTGATACATCTGCTACAAATTCTTTTTGCATATTATCAAGTTTTACATGTTCTGTTATATCTTGTACTACTGCAATAACCCCATTAGGTAAATCTTTTTCATCTTTAAAAGGTGCAAAATACACATCTACATACTTTTCATCTACTTGTATTCTTTGTTCAGTTGAAGTCCAAGTTTCCAAATATATTACTTTTTCCATGTTCATATCTAGTTTAAATTTTCCAAAAATATCATCAAAAGTACTATCTTCTGGACCGTATGCTTAACAAATTTTTAGCAGCAGGGTTTATCAAAATAATTTGTCCTTCTCTGTTAAATGCAATAATTCCATCTGTCATATGTAATAAAATAGTTTCTATTTGATTTTTTTGTGTTGATACATCACTTAGCTTGTCCTTTAATTCTTCTGTCATATTATCTATTCTTTTTTCAAATTTAGTTAATAAGACAGCAATAAAAATAGAAGTTAGAAAAGCTATAGTAATTGCAACCGCAATATATATTCTCAACTGATTTATATGTGCAAGATATACCCCTAAGCCTATAACTAATAATACTTCTATAATACATATTATAAAAATTATTTTAGATTGCTTCGTTTTTAACATCTTTAATTATATTCCTTTCTAAACTTCAACTTTTAAGTAAATTTTCAATTTCTTTATAAATAATATCTTCTGCATTTTTTGTTTCTACTTTTCTAGCATTTTGTCCCATTTTTTCTGCATTGTCATCTTTCAATATTTCTTTAATAGTATTATCTAAAATGTTTGCATTAAGATTATCATTTAAAATGATTTTTGCAGCTTTTTGTTTTTCTAAAACTTGTGCATTATATAATTGATGATTATTGCTAACATTTGGCAATGGCACTAAAATAGATGGTTTTCCTATGTTTGCAATTTCTGTAATTGTCATTGC
>CANRBU010000078.1 GCA_947628925.1 uncultured Clostridia bacterium
TATAAAACTAATATAAAACAAATTATTTTAAATACTCTAATGTATATTGGGATTAGTTTGCTCACATTATTTATTGTTATGACAATTATAACTAGAGGACATCCAATGTCTTGGCTAAAGTTTACACTTGGTGTTAGCTCATATCAAAAGTGGTATTATAATTGGGGACCAGCAAAATATAATGTTTTTTTATCAGATATAGAACTATCATTTACACATATAATAATGATGATATTGTCAATAATATACATATATAAAATAGCTAAATCAGAAAGCAAATCTAATATGATGAGATATTCTATATTAGCAATAATTGTTATTCAACAATTGTTGTCACGGATATTTATATCAATTTTTGTCAGGCGGAACATCACATGAGGTACTGGGCTTAGTTTGTTTTGTATTCATTTTTGCATATGTTATTCAAGGATTATGCAAAATATGTAAGTGGAAAACAGTAAAGAATATTGCAAAAACAGGGATAATTGTTTTTTGTGGATTCATTTTAGTTGGACGTACTACAAATACAGTATTATCATATGATAAAAGAGAAAATGAGAATTCAGTATATATAGACGAATTAAAAGGATATTTTACAGAACTTGGTGATAGTATTGAAGATGCGAAAAAGAGAATAGGAGATAAAAAGATATTTTCAACTTATGCAACTGCAATAGAAGATGCAACACACCAATTTCAACCATCAGGAATTGATTATATTATACATGTATTAGGTGATAAACAAAGAGAAGAATATATAGATGTATTTAAAAAAGGTGAGTTTGATTATGCAGTTACAACAGACAAAGATTATAATCAATGGAGACATTGGATAAGAAACGCAAATTGGTTCTTCTATAAAGAATTGTATAAAAATTATATACCAGAATTTTCTACAGAGTATAATGTATTTTGGAAAAAAGTAGAAAAGGAGCCAATTACTGAAAAGGCAGATATAACAGTAGAAACTAAAAAGCTTTATAGTAAAACTATCAAAGTAAAAACAGAAAATCCTAATTTTGATGGTGTGGCAAGTTTAAAAATAGCATACAAATCACATTTTCAAAAAGATTTCTGGACACAAGGCATAATAAATAGATATGTATATGTGACAAATACTACACAGACAAATCTAACAGATAGTATACATATTGATTATAATATCCCTAATAAATCAGACGAATATTATATTCCAGTAACAATTATAAATGGCGTTGGAGAAGTTGATATAAGTTCATGGCCAGCAGATTATACAACTTTTGAACTTTATAATGCAGAAATAGATGAACTTTTTGATGTAAGTCTTAAATATTGTGTAGCAAGTAAAGAACATAATACATTTGACAATACTGTATATATTGACAATACAAAAGAAAATCAAGTTATTTTAGAAAATGCTAAAACAATAAAACTTGGTGATGTGCAAGAAAATGTCACAGAAATGGAAACAGAAGGAGATTTTATAAAATTAAATTTATCAGGTAATGCAGATACTTTTAAATATCCTAATTATTTTGAAGTTATCAAAGAAGGTCAATAAAAGAGCTTAATAATCGAGAAAGGAAATAAAAAATGAAGTTATCAATATCAAACATAGCTTGGCAAAAAGAATTTGATGAAGAAATGTATGAATACTTATCAGAAATAGGGTTTGAAGCAGTAGAAATTGCACCAACTAGAATTTTTGAACAAAATCCGTATTCACATTTAGAAGAAGCAAAAGTATTTTCACAAAACCTATTTGAGAAATATGGTTTAAAAATTAGTTCTATGCAATCTATTTGGTTTGGAAAAAATGAAAAAATATTTGGAACAGATGAAGAAAGAAAAGAACTGATTTCATATACAAAAAAAGCTATTGACTTTGCTAAAAATTTAGATTGCCATAATATTGTGTTTGGTTGCCCAAAAAATAGAGTTATTTCAGACAAAAAAACAGATTATCCAATAGCATTAGAATTTTTTAAAGAAATAGGGGAGTATGCGTATAAAAATAATACTTGTATTGCAATAGAGCCAAACCCTACAATTTACAATACTAATTTTATCAATAAAACACAAGAAGCTATAGATATAGTTAAAGAAATCAATTGTCTAGGTGTAAAAATAAATTTAGACTTAGGCACAGTATTGCAAAATGAAGAAAATATAGAAACAATAAAAAATGATGTAGATTTAATTAACCATGTGCATATTAGTGAACCTCATTTAGTACCAATCAAAAAAAGAGATATCCATCAAAATTTGATGAGTATTCTAAATCAAGAAAATTACAAAGGATATGTTTCAATTGAAATGAAAACTGGAAGTACAATTCAAGAAATTAAAGATATATTGCAATATCTTACAAAACTTAGAAAGGACTGTAAAAATAATGGAATATAGAAATATTGATGGAGTCCCAGATTTTGAATGTCAAGAATATAAAGAAAAAACTACAAAATATTGTGTTTGCATTCCAGTCATTAATGAAGGTGAAAGAATAAAAAAAGAATTAGAAAAAGCCAAAAAAGAAAACATACACAAAATGGCAGATATCATTATATGTGATGCATGTTCAACAGATGGTTCTACAGATTCAGAGCTTTTACAAGAACTAGGTGTAAATACACTTTTAATAAAAAAAGGTCCAGGAAAGCAGGGAGCACAATTAAGAATGGGCTTTTGGTGGGCACTAAACAGAGGATATGAAGGTATAATTACAATAGATGGAAACAATAAAGATAGTATAGAAGATGTTCCAAAATTTATAGAAAAACTAGAGGAAGGCTATGATTTTATACAAGGGTCTAGATTTATAAAAGGGGGACAAGCAATAAATACACCAATTGTAAGATATCTTTCAGTTAGACTTTTACATGCACCAATAATATCTTTAACTGCAGGAAAATGGTATACAGATACAACAAATGCATATCGTGGATATTCAAAAAAATATCTAGAACACCCTGAAGTAAAACCACTAAGAGATATTTTTGTAACATATGAGTTATTAGCATATTTATCTGTAAAAGCAGATAGGCTACATCTAAAAACATGTGAAATACCAGTAAGACGTGAATATCCAAAAGAAGGAAAAACACCTACAAAAATTAGCAAAGTTAAAGGAAATGGAGAATTGCTAAAAATTTTGTTTAGTAATTTGTTTCATAAATATGACGTGAAGGTTGAAAAATAATTACAATTCTTTTCCAACCGAGAAAGAGGTGCTGTTTATAGACAGCGAGAAAGGATGAATAAGAAAAATGGCATATGACAAGATAATAATTGGAGCTGGAATTTATGGCTTGTATTCTGCACTTTTCTGCGGAAAACGAGGCCAAAAAGTACTAGTACTAGAAAAAGATAGTGAACCTTTTAAAAGAGCAACATATATCAATCAAGCTCGTGTACATATGGGTTACCATTATCCACGTTCATTATCTACTGCAATAAAATCAGCACAGTATTTTGAAAGATTCCATACTGAATATCACTTTTCAGAATTAACAGATTTTGACCAAATTTATGCAACATCTTCAAACTTTTCTTGGACAAATGCAGAACAATTTAAAAAATTCTGTAATTCAGCAAATATAAAATGTGAAGATGTGCCTGTTCAAAAATATTTTAAAGAAGGGGCTTGTGATGGTAGTTTTCTAACTAAAGAATATACCTATGATGCACAAATTTTGAAAAATTATTTTATAGAAGAACTAGACAAATTAAAAAATGTTGAAATCAAATGTAATGCTGATATTGAAAATATTTTAAAGAAAAGCAATGTGTATGAAATTATATCAGCAAATGGTGAAAAATACGAAAGTCCATTTGTACTAAATGCAACTTATGCATCTATAAATCAAATTTTAAATATGTTAGGTTTAGATACTTTCAAAATTAAATATGAATTATGCGAAATTATATTATGCACTGTTAGTGAAAATTTTAAAAATACAGGTATAACAGTTATGGATGGACCATTTTTCTCAATTATGCCATTTGGAAAAACAGGTTATCACTCTTTAACAGCAGTTACTTTTACACCACATGTAACAAGCTATGATTCTTTGCCAACTTTTGAATGTCAAGATAGAGCAAATGGCTTTTGTACACCAGAAAAACTAGGAAATTGTAATGATTGCCCAGCAAAACCTAAAACAGCTTGGAGTTACATGTCAAATTTAGCAAAGAAATATCTAAAAGATGAATATAAATTTGAATATAAGCAATCATTATATTCAATGAAACCAATTTTAAAAACTTCAGAAATAGATGACTCAAGACCAACTGTTATAAGACAATTTTCTACAAATCCAACTTTTATAAGTGTATTATCAGGAAAAATAAATACAGTATTTGATTTAGATGAGGTGTTAGTATGATTACAAACAAAGAAAAGAATTTTATTTCAGCAGTTGTATATGTACATAATAATGAAAAAGAAATCGGGAATTTTTTAGAAAAATTAAACAGTAAACTAAGTGAAAACTTTGAAAAATATGAGATTATCTGTGTTAATGATAAATCAACTGATGATAGTGTAGAAGAAATCAAAAGAATTTCACGGAAATACAGATGCAATTATCAGTATAGTAAATATGAGCTATTATCAGGGAATAGAACTTTCTATGAATGCAGGCATGGACTTAAGTATAGGTGATTTTGTATATGAATTTGATAATATTATTATTGATTATGATTTAGATGTAATTATGCAAGTTTATCAAGAGACTTTAAAAGGTTATGATATAGTTTCTGCAGCATCAAAAACTAAAAAAAGATTTAGTTCAAGGATGTTTTATAAAATATTTAATAAAAATGCTAATAACATGTATGATATACATACAGAAACTTTTAGAATTTTATCTAGAAGGGCTATTAACCGTGTAAAATCAAAATGTGTTGCAATACCATATCGTAAAGCAATCTATGCAAATTGTGGTCTAAAATTAAGTTGTATATATTATCCTTCAATATTAAAAAAGAATTCTAAGATAACAAAAGAAATGAAAGACACAAGAAAAGACTTAGCTGTAGATTCTATAATTTTATTTACAGATGTTGCTTATAAATTAGCAATTGCAATGTCAGTTGTTATGATGCTTATTGCAATAGGAACAGGTATATATACAATTTATGTTTTTTTATCTTCACAGCCAATTGCAGGTTGGACAACGACTATGTTACTTCTATCTCTAGCATTTTTTGGAATTTTTGCGATACTCACAATAATGATAAAATACTTAACAATTTTAATTGATTTAGTATTTAAAAAACA
>CANRBU010000079.1 GCA_947628925.1 uncultured Clostridia bacterium
ATTGTACTAGCAGCAACAAACAGACCAGATGTATTAGATAAAGCATTACTAAGAGCAGGAAGATTTGACAGACAAATAGTAGTAGGAGCACCAGATGTTAAAGCAAGAGAACAAATTTTAGAGGTACATTCAAGAAAGAAAAAACTAGCAGATGATGTAGATTTAAAAGTTATTGCAAAAAATACTTCAGGTTTTGCAGGAGCAGACCTAGAAAATGTACTAAATGAAGCAGCACTATTAGCAGCAAGAAGAAATCTAACAGAAATAGGAATGAAAGAAATAGAAGATGCCATGGTAAAAGTTACTATGGGACCAGAGAAGAAAACAAAAGTAAGAAGTGAAAAAGAAAACAGATTAGTTTCTTACCACGAAGCAGGGCATGCTGTTGTAAGTCACTATTTAGAAACACAAGATCCTGTACATCAAATATCAATAGTACCAAGAGGAATGGCTGGAGGTTACACAATGTACCGTCCAACTGAAGACAAAAACTTTATGTCCAAAACAGAAATGGAAGAAAATATTGTTTCACTACTAGGAGGAAGAGTAGCAGAAGCACTAATTTTAAATGATATATCAACAGGAGCAAGTAATGACATAGAGAGAGCAACTGGAATAGCAAGAAGTATGGTAACAAAATATGGAATGAGTGACAGAATAGGAGCACTTATGCTAGGTTCTAGCCAAAGTGAAGTATTTTTAGGCAGAGACTTTGCACAATCAAAAGAATATTCAGAAGAAACAGCAGCAATTATAGACGAAGAAGTTAAAAACATTATAGACAAAGGTTATAACAGAGCAAAACAAATCTTAACAGACCATGTTGACAAATTACATGCAGTCGCAGGAATTCTTTTAGAAAAAGAAAAAATTGAAGCAGATGAGTTTGAAGCTATATTTGGCGAATAATGAAAGGTATTTTTGAGGGAATGAAAAATTATTATGAAATATTGCAAGTAAACGAAAATGCATCAAACGAAATAATAGAAAAAGCCTATAAAGTATTAGCAAAAAAATATCATCCAGACTTACAAAAAGACGATAAAGTAAAAACAATAACAGAAAAAAAGTTAAAAGAAATAAATGAAGCCTATGATGTGCTATCAAACGAATTTTTAAAAGAGCAGTATGACCTAGAACTAAAAAAAGAAAGAGAAAAAGAGCTTGAAAAAAAGTATGGAAAGCAAACTTATGGCACAGAAAAAAATAATTTTTACGAACCACCACAAAAAACTGCACCAAAAGTAGAAAAAACAGAACAAAAAAATAGCACAAGCACATTAACAGAAATCATAAATTTAGTAAAAATGATATATAAAGATAAACCAAAAAGACAAGAATATAAAGAAACGACAAAAAAGGACTTATTAGCAATTTTCTTAACAATTATCGTCGTAATAGCAATAGGAATCATTCTATGGTATATACCATTTACAAATGGATGGATACGAGAATTAACCATTGAAAATCCAATTTTCCAATGGATAGGAAAATTTTTTGCACACTAGTACACAATATCAAAATACAACCGAAATACAAAAAATGGCAAAATTCTATTGACAAGCCTAAATCTTTAATGTATAATTATTAAAGTTATAGGGTTATCCCACATACAGATCCGTATGGCTGGAAGGAGGGGAATTATAAATGTCAGAGATTAAAGTAAATAATGGAAATATAGAAGAAGCCTTAAAAAGGTTTAAAAGACAATGCGCAAGAAATGGAGTTATGCAAGAAGTTCGTAAAAGAGAACATTATGAAAAGCCAAGTGTAAAAAGGAAGAAAAAATCAGAGGCTGCAAGAAAAAGAAAATTTTAGAAAAATAAGGGGGAGTATTAGAAAAAGAGATACTTCCCTTTTGCAATTTTTTTTGTAATAGTATAAAAAATCAAAAAAATGATAGAATAAATTATAAAATCTACAAAAACAGAAAGGAGAAAAATTCGAGAGAGCTTATGGAATATCAAATTAAAGAAATAAAAAAAGGAATCAATTTACATTTGATTCACAACGAAAAATTTAAAACAAATTTAATATCTATATTTTTAACAACACCTCTAAACAGAGAAAATGTCACCCAAAATGCAATATTACCAGCAATACTACGTAGAGGCTCTAAAAATATGCCAACACAAGACGCAATAAGCAAAGAATTAGAAGAGATGTATGGAGCATCATTCAACTGTGGAATTGACAAAAGAGGTGACAATCAAGTTTTAAAATTTTATATTGAAAGCATCAATGATATGTTTTTACCAGAAGGCGAAGAAAATATGCTTTCTAAAACAATAGAAAAATTACTAGAAATAGTATTTAACCCAGTAACAGAAAACGACGGCTTTAACAAAACATATCTAGAACAAGAAAAAAACAATTTAAAACAAGCAATAGAGGGAAAAATAGATAATAAAGCAAGATATGCAATAGATAGATGCACAGAAGAGATGTACAAAAATCATCCATTTGCACTATATAAATATGGATATGTTGAAGACTTAGAAAATATTGATGCACAAGAATTATATAAATATTATCAAGAACTATTAAAAACTTGCAAAATTGATATATTTGTATCAGGAATAGTAGAGAACAGTATATATAAATCAATTGTTGAATCAAAAGAAATGGAAAACCTAAAAGAAAGAACACCACAATTCTCAAACATGACATTAAATGTCATACCGCAAAACAATGGCCAAGAAGTACAAGAATCAATGGATGTAACACAAGGTAAATTAATATTAGGTCTAAATGTTAAACTAGAAAATGAAGACATGCAATATGATGCATTAATATATAACAGCATTTTAGGAGGTAGCGCAAACTCTAAACTATTCCAAAATGTAAGAGAAAAAGCAAGTTTAGCATATGTAGCAAGTTCAAGTTATCTAAAATCAAAAAATAATATATTTATAAACTGTGGAATTGAAATTGAAAACTATGAAAAAGCATTACAAATAGTAAAAGAACAATTAGAAGAAATGAAGCAAGGAAAATTTACTGAAAATGACATAGAAGTAGCAAAAAAAGGAATAATAGATGCAATACAAACAATAGATGATGAACAAGACTCAGAAATAATGTACTTTTTCGGACAAGAATTTTGCAACAATAAACTAAACATAGAGCAATATCTTGAAAGAATAAAAAAAGTCACAAAAGAAGCGGTATTAAAAATCGCACAAAAAGTAGAAATAGACACAATTTACTTTTTAAAAAATTAAAAAAGGAGAAAAATCTCCAACTAAATTTGCGCCTTAGAAAGGAATGAGAAAAAGTATGCAAATAATTGAAAATTTAAAAGTAAAAGAAAAACTCTACATTGAAAAACTAGAAAATGGTTTAACTGTCATGATAATTCCAAAAAAAGGGATGCAAAAAAAATATATAATATGGGGTACAAACTATGGCTCAAATGAAAGCTCATTTATTGTACCGGGAGAAACAGAGATAACTACAGTACCAGATGGAGTAGCACATTTCCTAGAACACAAAATGTTTGAACAAGAAAACGGAAGGAACAGTTTAGATGTTCTAACAGAAATAGGTGTAAGTGCAAATGCCTATACAACAAATGACCACACTGCATATTTATATGAATGTACAGACCACTTTTACGAAGCACTAGACGAATTTATGGACTATGTACAACACCCATATTTTACAGACGAAAATGTAGAAAAAGAAAAAGGCATTATAGGCCAAGAAATAATGATGTATGACGATTATCCAGATTGGAAAGTATATCTAAATGCATTACAAACTATGTACCATAAATTTCCTATAAGACTAGACACAGTAGGAACAATAGAAACTATCAGCAAAATAAATAAAGACATATTATATAAATGTTATAACACATTTTACAATCCATCAAATATGGCAATGGTCATCTCAGGAGATTTCGAACCACAAGAAATACTTGAAGAAGTTAAAAAACGCTTAATTAATACAAAAGCAAACGGAGAAATTAAAAGAATATATCCAGAAGAACCAGATGGAATTGTCAAAGAAAAAGTAACTCAAAAAATGGAAGTTAGTAGACCTTTATACACAATAGGAATTAAAGACAAACCAGCAGATACAAGTAACTCCAACTCAAAAGAAGAAATAGTAAAAAAACACATAGCAATCGAAATACTGTTACACCTAATCTTTGGAGAAAGTTCAAACCTATACAAAACACTATATGACAAAGGAACAATATCTTCAGCACCAAGTATGGATTATGAATTTTCAAGAGGATATGCACACATTTTAATTTCAGGACAATCAAATGACCCAGAAGAAGTGTACAAATCACTAAAAGAAGAAATAGCAAAAATAAAAGAAAGTGGAATAAATGAAGCAGACTTTACTAGAATGAGAAAAACTTTATATGGTGATTATATAAAAGAATATAATGATGTAACAGATATTGCTAGAATGTTTTTAGCCGATTACTTCAAAGGTATAAATAGTTTTGACTATATTGAACAAATTATGACAGTAAACACAGAATATGCAATGCAAATTTTAAAGGAAGTTTTTGACGAAAATAAAATGGTTTTATCAACAATAACTATGTAGAAAAAACAGCATAAATCTTATTTTTTGGTTTATGCTGTTTTATTTTAAAAATTAATGTCGAAATTTGTCAACAAAGGTCATACGAAAGTTGTGAAAAAACAAGAAATTTGCTTGACTAAAAAGGAAAAATATGGTAATTTATAAGTGAACAAAAGAGAAAATTGATAGAAAAGGAGAGATGAATATGTTAAATGATGAAATTTGTAAATTAAGAGACAAGCTAAATGAAAGCATCGAAAAAGGAGACGACTACTCAGCAATCTATCAATTAAGCATCGAGCTTGATGAACTCATCGCAAAATATTATAAAAAAAGCAAAGGAACAGCAAAACGATAGCTTATTTCACAAAAAGACCTTCTTTTAAAGAAGGTTTTTTTATATTCCACTTATATTCCACCAAAATAAAGAAAAACCCCGTGCCAGCATAACTGACACGGGGTTACGAAAGGGGGTTATTCGTCCAGGGTGACTTTGTACGTCACCCTACCATGCATTGGAGTAATATCAAAGTCGGCAGAGACTACTTTCGAGTGCGCATAAACGGACTCAAAATATTCCTTCCCATGCTCAAATAGAAACTTTTTAAAGTGCTCTATGTCACTGAGAAGATAGCCTAAGCCATCTATACCAGACTCATCCCAATAGGTGACTTCTATTGGGA
>CANRBU010000080.1 GCA_947628925.1 uncultured Clostridia bacterium
ATTTTTTCCATTGTTTGGCATAATTATTATCCTTCCTCCATTTTAATAATAGATATCTATATTATATTACATTTATTAGAAAAAATAAAGGCTTTACTATGAATTTTAAGAAAATTTTACGCAACTTCCCTTTTGGCTATATAGAGCCACAATTTCTATTCCATCTTTTTTTATTTTTTCTCTAACATACATGTATGGTTGTTTTTTATAAAATTCTGCTTCATATAAATCTTTTTCAGAAAAAAGTTTTTCCTCTATTGCATATTCAGTTTTATTTTTTACTGCAATCTCATAGTTTGCAATTACTTCACCTGAAAATCGTTTCTTTTTTATTCTAGTATTTCCACATATATCTAGAATTATAGCGTTTTCATATATTGTATATTGATTAATAAATTCTTCTGGAAAATCTATGTTAATAATAATTTTAGCTTTTGACAAACTTTTTCTTTTATTATTCATGGTTATAATAGCAGTACCATTTTCCTCCAAAATTTGATTTTCAATTTTATTTAATTTTTCAATATGTTTTGTCACAACACAAATTGTTTTATATTTTTTTGTTAATAGTTTTATAAAATCTATTACATTTTCAGTTATATCATTTACCAATAAATGTACACTACTTTCTTCTTTTATTTCTTGATTTTTATTTACGTATTCAAGAATTTCAGGTAACAGCATAAAAAACAGCCATTTCCCATCAACTACATCAAGCAAATTTTCTTGTAATTTATTTACAAACACATTTTGATTTTTAATATTTTTGCTTAAAACTATTTTTTTATTGTCAAATTCCTTCATGCTTTTTACTGTCTTTTCAGCGAGTTTTGTCCACTTTTTATCCGTTTTTTCCCCATATGGTAAAATTATTTTATTTCCATCAATTCTAATAGCATTAAACATTTTGTACCAAAAATTTGGATTATTATCTTCATACACACAATACATAAAAAAACACCTCACATATCAAAATATATGAAGTGTTTTATAAAATTATATCTCTCTTTAATGATTTATTTTGTATAAGCCCTAAACCTATAAATTGGTTTTCACAATATACACGATATACATCATCTTGTAGTTGTTTATGTATCTTAACTCCATTTAAAAAGTGCTGTAACTCGAGTTTCCCTAAGTCAATCTGTTCTTTATCTTTGAAAATTTCTTCGATAGATATTATTTTTTTTGCAAGTATATTATTATCTACTTTTATTTCTTCTATTGAAACTGAATCTTTTATATTAAAATCTCCTACTTGAATTCTTATTAAATTTTTCATATATCCAATCGTTCCCAATTCTGTTGCAATATCTTCGCACAATGTCCTTATATATGTACCTTTACTACATTTAACTTCAAACTCAATAGTTTTTTTAACATTATCAATTTTGTTTAGCTTTATTTTATAAATTGTAATTTCCCTTTTTGGAATTTGGACTTCCTGCCCCTTTCGTGCATATTCATATAGTTTTTTTCCTTTTACCTTAATTGCTGAATAAATTGGTGGTGTTTGCGTAATTTTACCAACAAATTCTTGTAAGACATTTTCAATATTTTGCTTTGATAAAATATTCTCAGGTACTTGGCATTCTTGCAGAACTTCGCCTTCTTCATCTAATGTTGTAGTTTTTTTCCCTAATTGTAATTCTACTTGATAGATTTTGTCATAGTTGTTTAAATATTTTTGAATACCTGTGCCTTTTCCAATTAAAATAGGCAAAACCCCTTGTGCTAAGGGGTCTAGTGTTCCTGTATGTCCTACTTTTTTTCCTGCAATTTTCTTTATTACTGCAACTATATCATGTGATGTCCAATCTCGTGGTTTAAAAACATTTATAATTCCATCTTGCATGTTTATCTTCCCTTCCTATGTATTTAAACTCCTTTATTTTCTATGTTCTAAAGCATTATGGACTTCTTTTAATATTTTTTCTTTTACTTGTTCAATTGTTCCTTGGATTAAACATCCTGCTGCTCTAGGATGTCCACCTCCACCAAATAAATAACAAATATCAGAAACATTTACATCATTTGTAGAACGCATAGATACTTTATATTTTAATTCTTTATCTATTTGTCTAATAAAAATTGAAACTTCTACTCCTTCTACTCCTCTTCCGACTTCTACTAGTCCTTCATGGTCACCTGCTTCTGCATTAACTTCTTCTTCATCTTGACTTGTAATATATGTGAAAGTTACTTTTCCATCTTCTAAGATTTCCATCCTACTTAAGATTCTTTTTAAAAGCTCAAAATTAGACCTTGTCCTTGTTTCTAATGCTTGCTCATAAATTTCTGAAACTTTTACTCCTTTGCGTAATAATTCTGCTGTAAATTCAAAAGTTTCTGGTGTTACACCTTGATATTTAAAGCCTCCTGTGTCTGTTATGATTCCAGCCAAAATACAGGTGCCTAAATCTTGATGTATATCTAATTCAAAATATGTAAATATTCCTACTAAAATCTCACAACAAGCTGGTGCAACAGGATTAACAAAATTGATATCTCCAAACATAGTGTTTGTTCCATGGTGGTCTATTACAATTGTTTTTTTGGCATTCTCAAAATATTCTTTTCCATCTAATCTTCTCAAATCAGAACAATCTAATGCTATTGCCAAATCATATTTTTCTATGTCACTACTTGCTTTTACTTTTTCTGCACCAGGTAAAAATTTAAATTTTCTAGGAAATTCACTTATTAGCCTATCTGGATTTTTTCCCATATTTTCTAGTGCTATACTCATTGCCAATACGCTTCCAATTGCATCTCCATCAGGTGATTCATGTGCTAGTACAGCTATAGTATTTGCTTTTTTTATTTCTTCTAGTATCATATCTAAGGTCATTTTTCCTACCATTCCTTTCTAAGGTACCAAGTGGTTGAAAAGATTACTCTTTTCAACCTTTTTTTGGCATAATTTCCTTTAATATTGAATCAATCCTTGCTCCATATTCTAATGATTCATCTAGTTCAAATATTAATTCAGGTGTGTTGCGTAGATTAATTCTTTTTGCTAATTCTGACCTAATAAAACCTGAAGATTTCTTCAAACCTACTAAAGTTGCTTTTATATCTTTTGAATTCAAAATGCTAACTGAAACTTTAGCATATTTTAAGTCATTTGTTACTTTTACCTTTGTAACACTAATCATTCCAGTAATATTAGGATTTTTTAAATCTCTGTCTATAATATTACTTAATTCTTTTCTGTATTCTTCATCAATCCTATTTAGCCTATTATTACTTGTTGGCATAACTATTATCCATCCTTTCTAGTATTTAACAAAGTAAAATTTCTTACATTATCTTTTTATCTCTTCCATAACATAAACTTCGATAATGTCTCCTTCTTTAATGTCATCATAATTTTCAATTTGGATACCACATTCAAATCCTTTTGTAACTTCTTTAACATCATCTTTAAATCTTTTTAAGGTTG
Source organism: uncultured Clostridia bacterium (assembly GCA_947628925.1). GTDB lineage: Bacteria > Bacillota > Clostridia > TANB77 > CAG-508 > CAG-269. The sequence continues at coordinate 3,446 of CANRBU010000080.1, forward strand.
CAAGTTTACCTTCATGTATAACTACATTTTCACGGATAACTCTTACACCTGCATTTCTTTCAACTTTTCCGCTTACAACATAACTTCCTGCAATAGTACCTACATTTGATATTTTGAATGTTTGCCTTACTTCTACATTTCCAATAACTTTTTCTTCAAATTTAGGATCAAGCATTCCTTTCATTGCTAATTCAACATCTTCAATAGCCTGATAAATAACAGAATATTGCTTGATTTCTACTTCATCTTTTTCTGCAATTTCTTTTGCTGTTGCGTCTGGTCTTACATTAAATGCAATTATTATAGCATTTGATACTTTTGCTAATGTAACATCAGATTGATTTACCGCTCCTGTTGCACTATGGATAACTTTTACTTTTACTTCATCATTTGATAGTTTTTCCATAGATTGTTTTACAGCTTCAACAGATCCTTGTACATCTGCTTTAACAATTAAGTTTAATACTTTTAATTTTCCTTCTTCCATTTGACTAAATAAATTATCTAATGTTATTTTTGTTACTTGATTTATAGCTTTTTCTCTTGCTTGACGTTTTCTTCTTTCTATTAAGTGTTTTGCTGTCTTTTCATCTTTTACCTCATAGAAAGTATCTCCTGCTTCAGGTACATCTGTTAGTCCCATTATTTCTACTGGTGTTGATGGAGTTGCTGATTTTACTTTTTTACCTTTTTCATTTGTCATAACCCTGATTCTTCCTATAGAAGAACCAACAACAATAGTATCACCTACATCTAATTTTCCTCTTTGTACTAACATAGTTGCAATAGCACCTTTTGATTTATCAAGTCTAGCTTCAATTACAACACCTTTTGCTTGTTTGTTTGGATTTGCTTTTAGTTCTAGTACATCTGCTTGTAATAGTACCATTTCTAACAATTGATCTATATTGATATTCTTTTTGGCTGAGATTGGTACACAAATAGTTTCTCCACCCCATTCTTCTGGTACTAATTCATAATTCATCAATTCTTGTTTTACTTTATCAACATTTGCATCAGGTAAATCAATTTTGTTGATAGCAACAATAATTGGAATACCTGCTGATTTTGCATGGTTTATTGCTTCTACTGTTTGTGGCATAATTCCATCATTTGCTGCAACTACTAAAATAGCAATATCTGTAATCTGTGCACCTCTAGCTCTCATCGCTGTAAAAGCTTCATGTCCTGGTGTATCCAAAAATGTAATTTGTCTACCATTTACATTGACCATATATGCACCAATTGCCTGTGTAATTCCACCTGCTTCTCCTTCAATTACATTTGTTTTTCTTATAGTGTCTAATAAAGAAGTTTTTCCATGGTCTACATGCCCCATAACAACAACTACAGGTGGTCTTTCTTGTAATTCATCTTGGGTGTCTTCAGAATCGTCAAACAAAATATCTTCCTCTGTTACTGTTGTCTTTTTCTTAGCTGTAATTCCAAATTCACCTGCTACTAAAAATGCTGTATCAAAATCAATTTCATTATTAATTGTTGCCATTATTCCATAGCCTAATAATTTTTTAATTACTTCTGCAGTTGTTTTTTTCATTTCTGCTGCAAGGTCTTTAACTGTAATATTTTCTGGTATTTCAATTTCTGTCAATTTAAAAATCTTTTGCTTTGTTCTTTCTTCATTATCTTTATTGACCTTTTTCTTTCCTTTTCTTCCTCTTTCTGTTGTTAAATCATAATAATCTAACATTCCACCTTCTTGGTCATTAAACATATGTGATAATTTATTAGCTTGT
>CANRBU010000081.1 GCA_947628925.1 uncultured Clostridia bacterium
GCCTCATAAGCATATGGTTTTGCATTACCTGTTTCTGCTACTGCTGTTGAACCTTCATGAACTCTCCAGTGATATAAGACTTTTGGAATATGGTTTATATTGTTTGTTATCTCTGCAATTCTTAGAAATAAATCATAATCTTGTGCCCCATCAAAACCATCTCTAAATCCACCTACTTTTTTAATTATGTCTGTTCTTATAACTGAAAAGTGGCAAATATAATTTACTGAACGCAACGTATCTATTGCAAAATTTGGTTTAAAATGTGGATCAAAACGTTCTTGTTGATTGTCAGATATTTTATCTTCATCTGAATAAATTAAATCTGCCTCTGGAGTTTTGTTTATTTGTTCTACAACTTCATATAATGCAAAATCTGCTAGTGTGTCATCATGGTCTAATAGTGCTATATATTCGCCAGTAGCCATATCTATTGCCATATTGGTATTTGTTGCTATGCCTAGATTATTCCCAAAAAATTGATACTGTATTCTATTATCTTTTTTTGAAACATCTTCAAAATGTTGATTTTTTGAAGGACTTGCATCTAATAAGCATAACTCCCAATTACTATATGTTTGACCTAGCATATGTTCAATTAATTCATCAAAGTAGATTTCTTTTGTTTTATATAATGGTACTACAACACTTATTTTTGGCATTATTGGAAATGTTTTTTCTTTCTGTTCTTGTAATTTTTGAATTGATGGTTCTTGCTGTTGTATCCATTTTTTATATGCTGTTGCATTTTCATTTTTTCCTTTTAAGTCATATGAAGATATTTTTGAAAGTGTATCTTTAAACCCATTTTGTTTTAGATTGACAAGAAGTTTTCTTATTGCACTTCCTTTAGGAAATATTATATCTTTTAATTTTCTACGCACTTTTAGAAATACACCTCTTTCCTTTAAAGAGTTTTCTTATAGCAAACAGCATTTCCCCTAGAATTGGCATATTTAAAATAATAAAATTTAATATGTAATAACTTAATTCTTCATAGCGATATAATTTATGAAAAATATTCCAACCTCTAAAAGAAATTTTTTTATCTTTTATTGAATCAAAATAATCTTTTGCTTGTTTGTTTAATGTTTTTAAGTCATCAGGAAATTTACTTTGGTATTCTAAATATGTTGAAAATAATTCTTCCTTTACTTCTAAGAATAGTTTACGTATTTCAGAAAAATTATCTGCATTATATGATTGTCTATTTGCCCCTACTTGATTTTCAACATGTTGTCTATATAAAACAGTTGGCTCGTCCAAATATGCAACTTTTTTATTAAGTGAGCTAATTAGTGCTATCCACGAGTCATGTATTATATATTTTGTATTTTCAGGTAATGGTAATATTTGTTCTATTCCTTCTGATTTTGCTAAAATAGTACATCCTGTCATAGTATTATACAAATATGCTAGTTTATTTGTTTCTATTGTTTTCTTTATTTTATGAATTTTATGCATTTTAGTATTAAAAGAGTTTGATAATTGTTCTCCCTTTTCATTTACAATTTCTAAGTCAGTAAATATTATATCAGCATTTTCTTCTTCTAATTTTTTATAAGTTTTTTCTATTTTGTTTGGTAACCATACATCATCTTGGTCACACAACATATATAAATTATGTTCTACATGTTTTAATAAAAATTCAAAATTTTTTACATAGCCTATATTTTTTTCTTGATAATATATTTTGATTTGGGGATATTTTTGGTAAGTTTCCAAAATTTCTTTGGTTTTATCTTGTGAACAATCGTCTGAAATTATAATTTGTATATTAGAATATGTTTGGTTAAGTAAGCTATCTAGTTGTTCTTTTAAATATTTTTCTCCATTATATGTTGCAAGTAAAATATCGATAGTTTCTTGAGTGTTCACAATTTTCTCTCCCTTCTACATAATATAGCGTAAATATCCCAATATAGGTATATGGAAAATCATAATTTCTTTTATAGACTTTTTCAACATGTTTTTTCCGCTTAAAAATTTGAAATATGTGCTTATACTTAAGTTAATATATTTGGTTTTTTCTAATTTTTCATAATATTTTATTAGTTTTTTCAAATCAATTTTTGTCTGTTCTTTTGTGGCATATTCAAGGCACATTTCAGCGCCATCTAAATATGCATGTCCTATAACTTTTTCTTTTCTGTATTGTAAATAACTTTTATATGATTTTCCGTATTTTTCTTTCCATGTGGCTAAATTTTGCTCTAAATTTCTTCCTCCAAATACATTGCTTGTGTGTTGCCTATATAAAAATAAAGGTTCTTCAATATAGCAAACTCCTTTATTTTCATTTGCAATAAAACTAACTAACCAATCTTGTGCCATTACTTTTTCAGTAAAAGGTAACATTTTTTCTTTTATTGATTTTGTGAATAGTTGTGAACATCCCAGTCCTAGATACCTTGATATTCCTAAAGTTTGATTGTTACCTTTTACAAGTGGCATATTTTTATATTTAAAATAATTTTTTTGTAATATGTTTTCATTTTCATCAATCAACATGCAATTACAATATACCATATCTACATTATTTTGTTTTAAAGCTTTTAATTCTTTTTCTACTTTATCTGTATTCCAAATATCATCATGGTCACTATAACAAATGTATTCAGATTTTGAATGTGCTAATAAAAATTCAAAATTTTTAATATAACCTAGATTTTGTGGTTGAAAATATATTTCTACTCTTTTATCATTTTTGGCTATTTCTTCTAATATGTTTTTAAGTTCTTCACTTTTTGAATTATCATCACTGATAATTAAGTGTATATTGGTATAGGTTTGATTTAATATACTTTCTATCTGTTGTTTTAAAAACTTTGAATTTGTTTCATAGGTTGCAAGTAGTATATCAACTGTTTCATCCATATAGCCACATTCCCTTCTATTTATCTATTGGTATTGGTTATCAATTTCTTTTAGTATAACATCATGTGCACTACCTTCTGAAATACTGATTTCAGATACAAGTGTTAATCTTGCTTTTTCGTGTAATTCTGCAATTGTTACACTTCCACAATTACACATTGTTGATTTGATTTTTGCACATGTTACTGCTAAATTGTCTTTTAATTTTCCAGCATAAGGTATATAAGAGTCTACACCTTCTTCAAAAGAAAGTTTTTTATCTCCTCCCATATCATATCTTTGCCAGTTTCTTGCTCTGTTAGAGCCTTCTCCCCAATATTCTTTAACATAGCCATTTCCTTTTCTAATAACTCTTGTAGGACTTTCATCAAAACGTGCAAAATATCTTCCCATCATAACAAAATCTGCTCCTAAAGCCAAAGCTATTGTTATATGGTGGTCATGTACAATTCCTCCATCAAGGCATAGTGGTATATATACTCCTGTTTCTTTTAGGTATTCATCACGAGCTTCTGCTACATCTATTAAAGCTGATGCATTTCCACGACCAATTCCTTTTGTTTCACGAGTGATACAAATTGATCCTCCACCAACACCTATTTTTATAAAGTCTGCTCCTGCTTCTGCTAAATAACGGAAACCTTCTCTGTCAACAACATTTCCTGCACCTATCTTTACACTATCACCATAGTTTTTGCGTACAAAGTCAATTGTATTTTTTTGCCATACTGAATATCCGTCAGAAGAATCCATAACAAGGATATCAACACCGGCTTCTATAAGTGCAGGTATTCTTTCTTCATAATCTCTAGTATTTATACCAGCACCTACAATATAGCGTTTATTTTCATCTAATAGAGAATTAGGGTTATTTTTTCTTTCTTCATAATCTTTACGGAATACTAAATATTTTAATTTTCCTTCATCTGTTAAAATTGGTAAACATGCTTTTTTATGTTCCCAAATTAAATCATTAGCTTCTGCTAAGCTAACACCTTCATGTGCCCAAAAAACTCTTTCTTTTGGAGTCATGAAATTATCAATTGGTGCGTCCATATCATCTCTTGAAATACGATAATCTTTATCTGTTACTAAACCTAAGAACATTCCATTTGCTGTTCCATCATCTGTAATTATTACTGTAGAATGTCCTGTTTCTTGTACTAAGCGTATTACATCTTTTAATGGTGTTCCTGATTTAACATTTGAATCACTTATAACAAAACCTGCTTTATGTTTTTTTACATGTCTTACCATACGTGCTTGTGATTCAATAGATTGTGAACCATAGATAAATGCAACACCACCTTCTCTTGCTAATGCAATTCCCATTTCTTCACCAGAAACTGATTGCATAACAGCAGAAACCATTGGTACATTTGCATAATATTTTGCCTCTTCTCCTTGTTTATATTTTACAAGTGGTGTTCTTAAAGATACTTGGCTTGGTATGCACCTTTCATCTGTTAAATTTGGTAATAATAAGTATTCATTTAAAGTTCTTGACACATCTTCTAAAATTTTTGCCATTTCTTATTCCTCCTTTTAATATTATTTTTCCATTACTAATCGTTTTGTTTCGCGTGCTATCATTAGTTCTTCATTAGTTGGAATAATGTATACCTTAACTTTTGAATCTTTGGTTGAGATGATTTTTTCTTCACCTCTAACATTGTTTTCTTGTAAATCAATTTTGATTCCCATAAATTCAAGTTTTTCGCAAATTCCTTTACGAATATTGATTTGATTTTCTCCTATTCCTCCTGTAAAAATCAAATAATCAATTCCGTTTAGTGCAACAGCATATTTTGCGATATATCCTGCAATAGCATAATTAAATTCATCTATTGCTATTTTTGCCATTTCATTATCTGTATTTGATGCTTCTTCTATCTCTCTAAAATCTGGTACCATTCCTGAAATAGCAGATAAACCTGATTCTTTGTTTAAAACACTTTCAATTTCTTCAGGTTTTAAACATTCTTTTTTCATTAAATATGTTATAACTGATGGGTCTAAATCTCCACTTCTTGTTACCATTGGAATTCCTCCTAGTGGTGTTAACCCCATTGTAGTATCAATAGACTTTCCATCTTTTATTGCACATATACTTGCACCTTGTCCTAAGTGACAACTTACAATTTTTACGCCCTTGTTTTCTTTGTTTTCTAATTCAAATAATCTTTGTGATACATACATATGTGATGTTCCATGGAATCCATATTTTCTTACTCCATATTTTTTATAATATTCATATGGAATTGGATAAATATATTTTTCCTTTG
>CANRBU010000082.1 GCA_947628925.1 uncultured Clostridia bacterium
ATTTTTCTGTTTTCCAGTTTTTGAAAAATATAGTACATTCATTTAAAACATTATATGTAATGTTATAGTTAGGCTCTTTTTGAAGTTTAATAAAAAAATATACTTCTTGATTTTTATATTGATATATAACAGTCTTTCCTGATATTTTTACTTTGCTTAGTGTGTTTTCATTAATATCCCAATTTGAAACTTTAAAAAAATCTCTTATAAAATTTGCAATTTCTTTTTTATTATTCAGTAATTTTTCTATTATCTCGTCTATCTCTATATTTTGGTTTTCTTGAGTTTTATCATTTTGCCTTGTATTTTTTTGTATTTTAGTTCGCGCACTTTCACTATCAATTTTCTTTTGTACCTTTCTATTTTGTATGCAATCTAAATAATCGTTATATGTAAATATAAACAAAATATTCCTCCTTTTATTTAATTGTTTGTTTGCTGGGTTTTTTAGATAAAAAATTTTTTTGATAAAATAATAATTTGATTTCATTTTTATCTTAACATAAAATAAGGAGGTTTGCAACAAATTCGACAAAACCTCCTATTTTTTGACATAAATTATTTTACTTTTTCACTAAATTCGTTATTAATTATTTTTTCGTATGGTGCTTTTGCTTGTAATTCTCCTGCTAATGTCATGACTTCTTGTAATTTATCAAAACTTTCTTGTTTTAGTACAGGAGTTTCATTCCATGCATCTATATCTTTATAACTTTGTACTGCTGTTGCAATTAAACTTTCTTCTGTATCTGGGAAAAAGCTACTTATTACTTTTGCAATTTCTTCTGCAGTATGGTCTTTTACCCATTGTTCACCTTTATATATTGCATTTGTAAATTTTTGAATTGTATCTTTATTGTTTTCTATATAACTTTTCTTTGCAAAATATGCTGTATATGGAATCTCACCAGAATCTTTTCCAACAGATGCTACAACATAGCCTTTTCCTTCATTTTGTGTCATAGATGCAGTAGGTTCAAATAGTGTAACATATTCTGCATCTCCACTAGTAAATGCACCTGCCATCAAATCAAATTTAATGCTGTCATCCAAATTTACATCTGTTTGAGGATTAATTCCATTTTTCTTTAAAACATATTCCAAAGTCATATATGGTACTCCACCTTTTCTACCGGGAATAACTGTTTTTCCTTTTAAATCTTGCCAACTAAAATTGTCTGTAGCAGTTTTGGCAACTAGAAAAGAGCCATCCTTTTTTGTCATTTGTGCGAAAACTTGAGTATAATCTTCTTTGCCTTCGTTGTAAACATATATTGATGCTTCAGGTCCTGCAAAACCAATATCGCATTGACCACTAAGTACAGCTGTCATAACAGTATCTGCTCCTCCACCTGTTGTTAAGTCAATATCAATTCCGTTTTCCTTAAAAAAGCCATTATTTATTGCAACATATTGAGGTGCATAAAATATAGAACGCGTTACCTCATTTACAGCAATCTTCTTTTGTTCTTGTGTAGCTGGGGTTTCTTTTTTGTTGTTATTAAGAAGTGCCACAGTAACCCCTATAACAACAACTATTAAAACCACAACAATTGTAAAAATAACTTTCTTGTTCATTCTACTCCTCCTTATGATTTATTTAATATATTTTATGTTTAGAAGTAGAATATGTGAATTTTATTTGAATTTTTTACTATTTAAAATAAATTTTTCAATCAATACTACTACACCATACATTATTCCTGCTAGTATTCCTAAAATTAAGACACTTGTCATTACTAAATCTAATTTAAATACTTGCCCTCCATAAACAATTAAATAGCCTAAACCTGCTTTTGAAACTAAAAATTCTCCTGATATTACACCTACTAGTGACAAACCAATATTAACTTTTAGAGAGCTAATAAATGTTGAAATATTAGCTGGTAATATAATCTTTGTTAATATTTGTAACTTCGTAGCTTTAAAGGTTTTTGCCATTTTAATTAAGTTTTCATCTGTTCTAAGAAATCCATTTAAATTTTCCAATATTGTTACTATTAGTGAAATCGCAATTGCCATAACTATTATTGCCTGTGTACCTGAGCCTACCCAAATGATTATTATTGGTCCTAGTGCTACTTTTGGTAAACTATTTAACACAACTAAATATGGATCAGCAACTTTTGCTAGAAAATTTGACCACCACAAAATAATTGCAACCACAATTCCCAATGTTGTACCTAATAAAAAGCCTACTATTGTCTCATATGCTGTAACTTGTATATGTTTAATCAAATCATTTGCACCTAAATTTGTAAGTGTCTGCCATATTCTACTTGGCTGACTTGTTATAAAGCTATCTATAATTTCTTTGTTTGCCATCCATTCCCATATTCCTAAAAAAGCAATTAATATAAGAATTTGGGTGGTTGCTACTAAAATTTTAGTTTTTCTTCTTTTTTGCAAATATAGTTTTCTTTCATTTGTTACCATCAACTCCCAACTCCTTCCATAATGTATTAAAATATTCGCTAAATTTTGGGCTTTCTCTACAAGTAATTGGATTTTTTTCTTCTTCTTCAAATTCTATTTTATAAATATTTTTTATAGTTCCTGGCCTTTTAGTTAATACAATTACTCTATCTGACATACTAATAGCTTCTGATATATCGTGTGTTACAATAAGTGCAGTAATATTTTCTTTACGCAAAATTTCATAAATGTCATTTGTTACCATTATCCTAGTTTGATAGTCTAATGCTGAAAATGCTTCATCTAATAACAATATTTTTGGTTTTATTGCTAATGTTCTAATTAATGCTACTCTTTGTCTCATTCCACCTGATAATTCTTGTGGATATTTATCTTTAAATTCATATAAATGATATTTTTTCAATAAATTTTCTACATAATCTTTACTTTCTTGAGTTTTAATTCCTTTTAGTTCTAGTCCAAGCATAACATTACTCCAAATTGTTCTCCACTCTAAAAGGCAGTCTTTTTGCAACATATATCCAATTTCTGAAGATATGCCTTCTACTTTTTTGCCTTGTATAAATATTTCTCCTGAAGTTTTTTCCTCTAATCCACTTATTATTGATAAAAGTGTCGATTTTCCACATCCACTTGGTCCAATAATGCTAACAAACTCCCCATTTTGGATCGAGAAATTTATGTTCTCAATGGCTTTAATTTCTCCTTTGGGAGTTTGATAAGTTTTATTTATATTTTTAACTTCCAATATTTTTTCCAAATTTTATCATTCCTTTCTTGCTTTCACTTTGTACGTTTGCTGAGACTGTTACAGTCTCAGTATGCATAGCTGATTAAATTTCAAATAAAGTTTGGCGACGCCAAAATTGTAATTATTTTTCAACATTTGGTCTAATATATTTTATGTTAATTCAATGATTGAAGTGCATTAAAAAAAGACCTTTTTTATCTCTAAAAAAGTCTTTTTATATTTTAAAAATAATTACTGATTTCTTCTAAATTCTCAAAATCTTTTTGCCTGCAAATATCATATGCAACTATTGCTACTGAATTTGATAAGTTCAAAGAACGCAAAGTCTTTCGCATTGGAATTCTTATTGTTTTATCAAGATATTTTTTCAAAATATCTTCTGGAAGTCCTTTTGTTTCTCTTCCAAATAAAATAAAAATTTCATCCATTTCTTTATAATTAGGCTCTGTATATACATGTTTTCCTTTTGTTGTAACAAAAAACATGTTGTTTTTTTCTGGCAAATATTTTTGCAAAAAAGCATCAAATGATATATGTTCTTCTATTTCTAGTTTATCCCAATAATCTAGTCCAGCTCTTTTTAATGCTTTTTCTGATATACTAAAACCTAATGGATGTACTAAATGCAACTTTGCTCCAATAGCAGCACAAGTTCTTGCTATATTACCTGTATTTTGCGGAATTTCAGGATTTACCAATACTATATTTAGCTTCATTTTGTACTTTCCTCTCCTAATGTAAAAATTAACTGTAATTTAATAATTATTTTTCAGATTTCCCTTCGTTTAAAAATTTATATGCAAAAGCAGCTAATGCTGAACCAACAAATGGTGCTACAATAAATACCCATACTTGACTTAGTGCTTCTCCACCTACTAATACTGCTGGTGCTAAACTTCTAGCTGGATTTACTGATGTTCCTGTTAATTGAATTCCTAAAATATGTACAAATGCTAATGTTAATCCAATGACAACTCCTGCTATTTGTGATTTACTCTCATCTGATGTTACACCTAATATTGTGTATATAAATACAAATGTTAATACAACTTCTGTTATAATTGCTCCTAACATATTTAAGTTTACTGCTGATAATGAATCAAAACCATTTGCGCCTAATCCTGTTGTTGCAATGTCTAAACCAGAACATGTAATAATTCCATAAAGAATTCCTGCTCCTATAAATGCTCCTACACATTGTGCTACTACATATCCAACAAAATCTTTTACTGACATTTTTTTGCTAATTAACATTGCTAAAGATACTGCTGGGTTTACATGGCATCCTGATATATTTCCTATAACATATGCCATAGCCACAATTGATAACCCGAATGCTAATGCTATTCCTAAAGTTCCTAGTACTCCTCCTGCAATCGCTGCACTACCACATCCGAATAATACAAGTACCGCTGTTCCGATACATTCACATAAATATTTTTTCATGTGATCCCCTCCTTATGCGCTTATTATATTTTAATATTTCATGTTTGTCAAGCAAACAAAAACGTGCTTATTTTATTTTTTGCCTTACATATTCATATGCTATTATCCCTGTTGCTACAGATGCATTTAAACTTTCTGTTTTTCCTAACATCGGTATTTTTACCTTTTCGTCTGCAATTGTTTGTATTTGTTTTGATACACCATTTGCTTCATTTCCTATAACTAGTAATTTTCTATGATAATTAACATCATAGATAGTTTTTTCTGCTTGCAAAGATGTAACTAACACTTCATATTTATGTTTTTTTGCATCTTTCAAAGCTTTGCTTAAATCATCACATTCTATTATATTAACTCTAAATATTGCTCCCATTGTTGAACGTACTACTTTTGG
>CANRBU010000083.1 GCA_947628925.1 uncultured Clostridia bacterium
TATTTTTTATAATACTCATATGGTATTGGATAAATATATTTTTCTTTTGGTATACTTTGATGGAAAGCTGTATCAAATACTCCTACCATAGGTTTATCTGGCATTACTTTTTTACAAGCTTCTATTCCTAAAATACATGCTGGATTGTGTAATGGTGCTAAATCAGTGTATTCTTTTAAAACATCAACTACACTGTCATCAATTTTTACTGATTCTGCTATTTTTTCTCCACCATGTACTAGCCTGTGACCTATTGCTGAAATTTCGTCTAAATTATCTATTACTTTATATTCTGGGTTTATAAGTTGTTGTAAAGTAAAGTCAATAGCTTCAGTATGGTTATATGCAGGTTTTTCTAGTTTTATTTTTTTTCCAGTTGCTTCAATTTTATGTGTTAGAAAAGCCTCTTTTTCTCCTATTCTTTCATATTTTCCAGAGCAGATAACTTTCTCTGTTTCCATATCTATTAATTGATATTTTAATGATGAACTTCCACAGTTCAATACTAGTATTTTCATATTTAATCTCATTCCTTTCTAAGGTGCAAACGCAATTATTCTTTTTCTCCTTTAATAATTTCCATTGTTTCTTTTGCAATCATTAATTCTTCATTTGTTGGTATTACAAAAACTTTTACTTTTGATTTTTTAGTAGAAATTTCGCCTTCTTCACCTTTACATTCTTCATTACGTTTTTCATCTATTTCTACACCTAAAAATCCTAAATGCTTGCATATTTCTTTTCTTGATGCTTGACCTTTTTCGCCAACACCTGCTGTAAATGTTAAAACATCAATTCCGTCCATTGCTACTGCACATCTTGCAACATAGCAAGCAACTAGATAATGATAATTGTCTAATGCTAATTGTGCATGTATACCACCAGCTTTAGCATCTGCTTCTATATCTCTGAAATCTACTGAAACCATTGATACACCATACACACCAGATTGTTTGTTCAAAATATAATTCATTTCATCTGGATTTAAATTTTCTTTTTTCATTAAATATGTTATTACTGATGGGTCCAAATCACCACTTCTTGTTCCCATAGGTATTCCTCCTAGTGGTGTAAGTCCCATACTAGTTTCAACTGATTTACCATCTTTAATTGCACAAACACTTGCTCCTTGTCCTAAATGGCAATTTACAATTTTTAAAGTTTTTATATCTTTCTTTAAAATTTCAGCAACTCTGTTTGATACATATTGATGTGAAGTTCCATGAAATCCATATTTTCTAACTCCATATTTTTTATAATATTCATATGGAATTGGATAAATATATTTTTCCTTTGAAATTGTTTGGTGAAAAGCAGTATCAAACACTGCAACCATTGGCATATCAGGTACAGTTGCTTGACATGCTCTTATTCCAAGTATTGCTGCTGGATTATGTAATGGTGCTAAATCATTACAGTTTTCTATTTCTTGAATAACTTCTTCTGTAATTAATACAGGGTTTGAAAATTTTTCTCCTCCATGAACTACTCTATGTCCAATTCCTCCTAGTTCTGATAAATCTGCTAAAACCCCATAATGTGGATTGATTAATCTGCTAAGTACAAATTCAATTGCTTGTTCATGGTTTTTTGCATAATGCTCAAATTTATGCTTTTCACCATTAACTGTATGTGTTAAAAATGAGTTTGTTTGACCAATCCTTTCAAAGTATCCCTTTGCTAACATTTCTTCTGTTTCCATATCAATTACTTGATATTTTAATGATGAGCTTCCTGTGTTTAATACAAGAATTTTCATGATGATTTCCTCCTTTTTTACTCTAATCTATATTTGTGCTTGCACAGCTGTAATAGCTATAACACCTGCAATATCTTGGCTACTACATCCTCTTGATAAATCATTTACAGGTTTACCGATTCCTTGGCAAAGTGGTCCGTAACTTTCTGCTTTTGCTAACCTTTGCACTAATTTATATCCTATATTTCCTGAATTTAAATCTGGGAATATTAGTATGTTTGCTTCACCTTTTAGAGGGCTTTCTGGCGCTTTTGCTTTTGCAATTTCTGGAATAATTGCAGCATCTGCTTGTAATTCACCATCACATAATAAGTCTGGAGCTTTTTCTTTTAGCAACTTAGTTGCATCAACTACTTTTTGTGTTAATTCTGAACTTGCACTACCATATGTAGAATATGAGAGCATTGCTATTTTTGGCTTTTCTTCTATAAGTTGTTCAAAGCTTTTAGCAGATGATATTGCAATTTCTGCCAATTCCTCTGATGTTGGGTTTGGATTTAATCCACTATCTGCAAAAATAAATATACCATTATTTCCATATTCACAATTTGGAACTACCATAACAAAAAAAGCAGAAACAAGTTTGGTACCTGGTGATGTTTTCAATATTTGCAAAGCTGGTCTAAAAGTATCTGCTGTAGAATGTATTGCACCTGAAACTAAGCCATCTGCTTCTGTTTCTTCATCTTTCACCATAAGTATTCCAAAATATACAGGGTCTAAAACTAATTTTTTTGCTTGTTCAACAGTCATTCCTTTTTCTTTTCTTAATTCATAAAGTAAATTTACATATTTTTCATAGTCTTGTGATTTTGCTGGATCTATAATTTTAGCTCCTTGTATATTAATTCCATTTGCTTTTGCTTTTTCATTTATTAATTCTTCATTTCCGACTAAAATAATGTTAGCATATTTTTCGTTTAAAGCTATTTCTGTAGCTTGCAATATCCTTAAATCTTCTGCTTCTGGAAGCACAATTGTTTTTAAATTTTGTCTTGCTCTTTCTTTAATTTTTTCAATAAATGCCATTTTATTATCCCTCTCTTTACTAAAAAATAATTGATAGTCATATTTTATCATATTATATAGCAAAAAGCCATAAAAAGCAAACAAAAAACGAAAATTTTTATGTTATAGTTTTTTTTAGTGTATTTCATCATGAATTAATGCTAAAATATTATTAGGTATTTCATTTTTAAAATCTATTGAAATTTTACTCTCACTTATATTACACTCTAACATTTCTAGTTTATTAGCTGTAATTATATCCATTATTTTTTTAATAAATTCTATGTTTCTAATAATACCTGTTCCTATTATAGAAATTCTTGAAATCTGTTTTTTTACCACACTTTTGATTGTATTTTCTTCTATTATGTCTGATATAATTGTTCCAGAATTCTCATTGAATGTCGATTTAGTAATAATAGGTATCTTATATTTTTCAGCTATTTCTACACATCTTCCATGTAATACTTTTGCTCCTTCACTAGATATTTCAAGCATTTCTTTGTATGTAAGTTTAGAAAGCTTTTTGGTATTTTCTATTTGGTTTGGATCTCCTGTGTATATTCCATCTACATCTGAAAAAATATAGCATTTTTGAGCCTTTAAAGCTGTTGCTATTGCAACTGCCGTTGTGTCTGAACCTCCTCTTCCCAAAGTTGTTATGTCTAATTTTTCATTATATCCTTGAAAACCTGCAATAATTACGATTTTTCCTTTTTCTAATTCTTCATTTATTCTTTTTGCATTAATTTCTTCTATTACTGCATTTTGATTTGTATTGTTTGTATAAATACCTGCTTGCCATCCTGTTAGAGATATTGAATGATAGCCCATTTCATTTAATAAAATACTTAATTTTGCTATTGAAATTTGTTCTCCTGTACTTAGCAATACATCTAGCTCTCTATTATCTGGATTTTTTGATAGGCTATGTGCTTCTTCTATTAATTTATCTGTTGTTTTCCCTTGTGCTGATACTATAACAACTATCTTGTTTTTTTTCTTATATAAATCAATAATCTTTTGAGCAACAAGTTTTAGTTTTTCATTATCAGCAACTGAACTTCCTCCAAATTTTAATACTAGTGTTTCCATTTAGAACCATCCCTTTCTAAGGCATAAAATCTAGCTTGTCAAAATGTCTTTTACTTTCCTTATATTATATGTTTTTTTTAATAAATGTTACAAAATAAGAACATGCCTATTTTAAGCATGTTCTGTATTGTTTATAAATTTTAAGTAACTTTCCATAAAGCCATTTAAGTCTCCATTCATAACTCCTTCAACATTTCCTACTTCATAGTTTGTTCTATGATCTTTTACCATAGTATATGGGCAAAATACATATGAACGTATTTGGCTTCCCCATGCTATGTCTTTTTGTTCTCCTTTTAAATCTTCTATTTTTTCTTTTTGTTCTTTTTCTTTTAAGTCTAATAGTTTTGATTTTAACATACGCATTGCTGTTTCTCTATTTTGAATTTGTGAACGCTCTGATTGGCAAGCTACAACAGTATTTGTTGGTATATGTGTAATTCGTACTGCTGATGATGTTTTATTTATATGTTGCCCTCCTGCACCTGATGCTCTATATGTATCTACACGTAAATCATCTTGATTGATTTCTATTTCTATATCATCTGTAATTTCAGGTAATACTTCAACAGATGCAAATGATGTATGTCTTCTGCCCCCACTATCAAATGGAGAAATACGTACAAGTCTGTGAACTCCTTTTTCACATTTCATGTAACCATAACTATTGTCACCTCTTATTTCAAATGTTACACTTTTTAGACCTGCTTCTTCTCCTTCTAAATAGTCCAATTCTTTTACTTCAAAGTCATTTTGTGTTGCCCACCTTGTATACATACGATATAACATTTCTGCCCAATCTTGAGATTCTGTTCCTCCTGCACCTGGGTGTATTGTAACTATTGCATTATTATTGTCATATTTTCCAGAAAATAGTGTCGCAATTTCTAGTTTTTCTATCTCTTTTTTTGCTTGTTTTGTGCCTTTTAACACCTCTTTTGCCATTTCTTCATCATTTTCTAACTGTAATAACTGGTTCATTTCTAACAAATTATTTATTTCTGATTGCAATTTTTTATATGTTTCTGATTTTGCTTTTATTTGTTTTATTTCTGACAAAACTTTTCCTGA
>CANRBU010000084.1 GCA_947628925.1 uncultured Clostridia bacterium
CCTACAACACCCATCATATCTGGTGTTGCTACAACTACATCATAATCAAACCAGTTTTCATTTTGAATTTTTGGAATCAATTCTTCTGCTCCAACATAATCTGCTCCTGCTTTTGTAGCTTCTTCAGCTTTTGGTCCTTTAGCAAATACTAATACTTTTTGTGTTTTTCCTGTTCCATGAGGTAATACTACTGTTCCTCTTACTTGTTGGTCTGCATGTTTTGAGTCCACACCCAATTTTACATGTAATTCAACTGTTTCATCAAATTTTGCTTTTGGCATTTTTTCTATTGTTTCTAAAGCTTCTTTGATTTCATATTCTTTTCCTTTTTCAACTAATTCTACGCTTTTTGCGTATCTTTTTGCTAATTTTTTC
Organism: uncultured Clostridia bacterium; assembly: GCA_947628925.1. Classification (GTDB taxonomy): domain Bacteria; phylum Bacillota; class Clostridia; order TANB77; family CAG-508; genus CAG-269. The sequence continues at coordinate 376 of CANRBU010000084.1, forward strand.
ATTATTAACCTCCTTTGGTTCTAACGAGAATTAATATTTTTGATTCTCTCCCAATATAATTTTATATTTTATTCTGTTACTACAACGCCCATGCTTCTTGCTGTTCCTTCTACCATGCGCATTGCTGATTCTACTGATGCTGCATTTAAGTCTGGCATTTTTTGCTCAGCTATAGCTTTTACTTGGTCTTTTGTTATTTTAGCTACTTTATCTCTATTAGGTTTTCCTGAACCTTTTTCAATTTTAATAGCTTTTTTAATTAAAACAGCAACAGGTGGAACTTTTGTAACAAATTCAAATGATTTATCTTGATATACTGTGATAACAACTGGTATTATCATTCCTGGTTGGTTTGCTGTTCTATCATTAAATTCTTTTACAAATTGCATGATATTTACACCACTTGAACCTAAAGCTGGACCTACTGGTGGAGCTGGTGATGCTTTTCCTGCTTCTATTTGTAATTTAATAATATTACTAATTTCTTTTTCTGCCATTTTTAATGGCACCTCCTTTTATGTTGTATTATTTTATTTTTTGTACTTGTGAAAATTCTAGTTCTACTGGTGTTTCTCTACCAAACATAGAAACCAAAACTTTAACTTTGTGTTTTTCTTTGTTGATTTCTTGAACTGTACCAACAAAATTTTCAAATGCTCCATTCATAATTTGTACTTGGTCATTAATTTCATAATCAACATTTATATTCAAATCTTCGAATCCCATACTTCTAATTTCTTCATCAGTCAATGGAATTGGATCTGTTCCTGAACCCACAAAGCCTGTTACTCCCCTTGTATTTCTAACAATATACCATGTTTGCTCTGTAACAATCATTTTTATAAGTACATATCCTGGAAATACTTTTTTTAGGTTTGTTTTTTTCTTTCCATCTTTAATTTCAATTTGTTCTTCCATTGGCACAATAATATCGAAGAAGTATTCTTCTAATTCTCTATTTTTTATTGTTTTTTCTAAGTCTGTTTTTACTTTGTTCTCATAACCTGAATATGTATGTACCACATACCATCTTGGGTTCATATCATAATTTTTTTGAGACATTTTTTTAGCCTCCCTTTTATTCATTTGGTGTTGTATTTTCTGAAGTTGCTTCTGTTGTATTTGCACTTTCAGTTTCTACATCAGCATTTTCTGTTGTTTCTGTATTTTCTGTAGAAACTTCATTAGTTGTTTCTGTAGATGTTTCATTTTCAGTTACTTCACCTTCAGCAGTTGTATTATTTTCTGCTGTGGTATTGCTAACCATTTGTTTTAACCTATCTATACCTTGACTGTTTATTGTTTCAAATACTAAATCTAGCACAAAAACAATAACTGCTGTTAATAATACAATTGTTATAACTGCAACTGTATTATTTACTAATTGTTTTGGTGTTGGCCAGCTTACTTTTTTTAGTTCGGCTTTAAAACCTTTGAAAAAACTTTTCTTATTTTTTGTTGTTTCTTTTTGTTCTTTCTTAGCCATTTTATTTCCTCCTTAAAATAGCTTACTTTATTTAGTTTCTTTATGTGTTGTACGTTTTTTACAGAATTTGCAGTATTTTACTACTTCTAATCTATCTGTATTATTTCTTTTGTTCTTTGATGTTGTATAATTTCTGTGTTTACATTCTGTACATTCCATTGTGATGTTCTCTCTTGGTCCTTTTGCTGCCATTTGCATGCACCTCCGTATTTACCTTCTTTTTTACTTTTTTGAAACGATGTGAGTATATGTCCGTAATAACATATACTTGAACATTTTATCACTTTTTGCGCTCTATGTCAATGCTTTTTTGAGAGTTTTTTCTTTTTTTTTGCACTGAAAATCCAAATTTTCCAATTTTTTTACCTAAAGAAAAATAATGTCCATTTGCATATGCCATCAAATCACATTTTGAAATATCAAAAGCCCCTTTTTCATTGATGTATATGTCATCAACATTAATTGCTAAAACTTCTGCAATAAATACATGGTGTGAGCCCATTTCCTTTACCTCTTTTACTTTACATTCAATAGATATTGGGCTTTCTTTTATCATTGGACATTTTACAAATTTTGCTTTTTCTTTATGCAAATTCATTTCTTTAAATTTATCGACTTTTGCACCGGTTTTTACCCCACACCAATCAGTTGCCCTTGCTAGTTTCTTTGTTGTTAAATTTATAACAAATTCACCTTGTTCTTTAATTAATTTATAAGAATATCTAGTTGGCCTGACAGAAATATATACAGTTGCAGGGTCTGTATTTAAAATACCTGTCCATGCAACTGTAATTATATTTGATTTTTTCATTGTCCCACAGCTTACCATAACTGCTGGTAGTGGATATATAAATGTGCCCGGCTTCCATGTGACTTTTGCCATTATCTACCATCCTCTCCTTGAGTATGTTTTGCATTTTCTTTTATTTGTTGTAATTCCATTTCTTTCATTTTTTCTAGTGCTATCTCATGAGCTCTATCTTTTTTCATTACATATCTATCTCCAACTTTGTCAATATCTCCAAAATAAGTCATACCTTCTCTTCTATTTTGCAAAATTGCTTGCATCAATGCTGATTTGTATTTTGGATTTCTTAACTCTGGAATAACTATTGTTCCTTGAGCTGTACAAACAAAATCCATATTATCTTCACCTTTTAATACTAGCAAGTAATCTGTTACTTGGTCTTTTGTCATATTATTTTCAAATAATATATCATTTTTGATGCTTAAACTAATATCACTATCTTCATATTTAAATTCATATGGTATAATATTTGGATTTTGTACAATATTTGTTGGCAAATTACCTACATTTATATATTGTATTTCTAGTGCCTCTCTAGTATCTCCACCATATTTTTTTATCAATTCTTCTAGTTGATATTCAAGAGCTTTATTTTTTACAGTTTTTCTCCAATATTCTTTTCTTGAATCCTCATCTCTTATTGCAGTATACGCAGTTTTTAATTGCTCTACATTCATGTCAAAATTAACTTTATCTTTTTTTGTTATGCCTAACTCGTGAATCCAATTTTCTAGAACTACTGATTTAGCTCTGGTTGAAGGTAATATTTTTAATTTAGCATATATTTCTTCTTTATATATATCAGATTTTTCTTCTGCTTTTTTAGCTAAAGAAAACTTGTCTACTTTATCTTCTTCCTCACCTTGTTCCATAGTTAATTTTTCTTTTTCTTCTAATCTTTCTTTTTCTCTTCTTATTTTTATGTATAACTCTAATAAGTTTTCAAAATATATTTCGTCAATTTCGCTATCTGTCAAATTTTCAGGTGTTTTAATACCTAATTGTGAAAAATAATCTGTGAATTGTGCTTTCATATTTAATCACATTCCTTTCCAATATAGAAATTTTCCCTTTGTACGCCGTTTTTCCAATTCTTCTATATTATACCATATTTTTCTAAAAAAAGCAAAAAAATAAACCCTTGCATTAAAATTATTTAATAACATGGTTTATTAATTGATATATTAACTATTTAAAATATTAAAAAATCTTTCTTCTTTAATTAGTAAATGTTGAGAATCTATAAATTCAATTTTCCCTGTATTATTTTCTAATAAATTTTTTTCACCTAATTTTTCTTTCAAATATTCTGCTAAACTTGTTGCTCCATAGAAAAATTTAACATCACCTAATATATTTTGAATTTGTTCTTTTATTAATGGATAATGTGTACATCCTAGTACCACATTTCCTACTTTTCCTCTGTATTGTGTAAGATTTTTTTCCAAATACTCATCTATCTTTTCTTTTTCATTTTTTTCAATTATATCTGCCAAACCTATACATGGCAAAAGATATGTCTGATGATTATCATATTTTTTATATAATATATTAAATTTTTCACTTTCAATTGTTCCTTTTGTTGCCATTACTAATGTTGACTTATTATATGCAAAATCATGTACCATTTTATATGCAGGTTCTATAGCAAATATAGGTACTTCTTTATATTTTTCTCTTATAAATTTTGCTGCTTTTGCACTTGCTGTATTACATGCAATTACAATGCATTTACAATTTTTTTCAAGTAATTCTTTTGTAATTTTATCACATATTTCTAAAATTTCTTTATCTTCTTTATCCCCATAAGGATTGTTTATAGAATCACTATAAAAAATATAATCTTCGTTTGGCAACAATTTTATAATTTCTTTTAAAACTGTTACTCCTCCAATTCCTGAATCAAAAATTCCTATTTTTTTAGTTTCCATATTTTATTACATTCCTTTCTAGAATATAAAAAAATCTAGCAACAACCTATCTTCCCAGCAAGGTAACTCGCAAGTATTTTCGGCACACTTAGGCTTGACTTCTGTGTTCGGAATGGGAACAGGTATTACCCTAAATGTCATCGTCACTAGAAAATTATTGTATGCATATAGCACACTCAAAAATACATAGATGAAAATTATCTCCTTTTTTAGAATCTAAGATTTTTTCTTGGTTAAGCCCTCGATTTATTAGTATTGGTCAGCTTAAAATATCACTACTCT
>CANRBU010000085.1 GCA_947628925.1 uncultured Clostridia bacterium
AATTGTTCCCATCTTCAAACCAATACAAGGTTTAAAGACTTTATCCATATATTGAATAGGCACATAACTTTGTGCTAACATAGGATTTTTAGGAAATACACTTTTTTCTTCATCAAATCCACATCCACAACTATCAAAATCATCTTCATATGATTGAACATTAGCACATTTTGTTTCTAACATGTCAGACATATTTCCGTTTTGACAATTGTTCATGCAACAACATTTTTGATATCTTCTAAACATTTTTATTCCTCCTTTTAATGACATTATATGAGCAAAAAGTAAAAAATGCGACAAAATTGAAATAATTATAAAAAAAGTATTGTAAAAACTGAAAAATATGGTAAAATACTTACAAGAAAAGATTTTCTAGCATTACATGGAGGGAAGAATAACATGGAGTGCCAAAAACAAGACTTAATAAAAGCAGAAATTAAAAGCCTTGCAGATGTGCAATATAAAGAATTTCAAGAAAACTTATGTACAACAAGTAATGAAATGTTGGGAGTTAGAATACCGGTTTTAAGAAATTATGCAAAAAAATTGCTAAAAGAAGATAAAACTGAGAATTTGCTTACAATAATTGATAATCAATATTATGAAGAAATTATGTTACAAGGAATGTTAATAGGATTAAGTAAGGAAAAAGATATAAAAAAATTGCAAGAGCAAATCAAAAATTTTATTCCAAAAATAGATAATTGGGCAGTATGTGATACTTTTTGCTCAGGTTTAAAGATTACAAAAAAATATAAAAGTCAAATGTGGAAGTTTATCCAAAAGTATTTAAAATCTGACAAAGAGTTTGAAATAAGGTTTGGAACAGTTATGATACTAGATTATTACATAGAAAAAGAATACTTATATCAAATTTTTAGTATCTTTGATAAAATTTATGAACATCCACAAACAAACCAATATTATGTGCAAATGGCTGTAGCGTGGGCACTTGCAGAATGTTTAACTAAATTTTATGAAGAAACCAAACAATATTTAAAAATAACAAAAATTGATAATTTTACATATAATAAAACTATACAAAAATCAGTAGAATCTTTTCGCATTACTGAAATACAAAAAGAAGAATTAAAAAAAATGAAAAAATTTGTAAAATTTATTTCCTAAAATAAAAATTTATGATATAGTAATAATATAATCAAAGGAAGGAACATATTTAAATATGAAGGGAAAAAGAAAACAAGCTAAAAGTATATCAAGTGCGGAAATTGAAAAAAAGAAAAAAAGAATTTTAATAACATTTTTTACAATTATTGCAATTATTGTTATTGCCATAATTGCTTATATTGCAAATGATTTTATAATTACAGAAAACTATAAAACAACAAATTTAATTATAAATAATCGTAATGTGACAGAATTTTTAAAAGGACAAGTATTAAAAAAAGATAGCCAAATATATTTATCAAAACAAGATTTAGGAAATTTCTTTGATAAATATATTTATGAAGATGCAGAAAATGAAAAGATAATAACAACATACAACAAAAAAATAGCTGAGCTAGACTTTGAAAAAAATATAATAAATATAAATGGTTCAGAAAAGAAAACTAGTGCACATATAATAAAAGAAAATGATATGGAATACATACCAATTGAAGAATTAAAAGATGTATATGATATTGAAATTACAGATATAAAAGATACTAATGTATTATTACTAGATACTATAACAAAAGAACAAATAAAAGCAGTTGTAACTACAGATTTACCAGTAAAAGCTTCTAAAAAATTTATTGCAAGAACTGTGGATAGAGTAAAAAAGGGAGAATGTGTTATACTTATCGAAAAGGCAGAAGATGGATATGCTAAAATACGCACAGATAGAGGAAAAATAGGGTATATCAAAACAAAAAAATTAGCAAATGAAGTGGTAGCTCGTCAAAATATGGAAGAAAAGAAGCAAATTGATGGAAAAGTAAATCTAACATGGGATTACTATTCACAAATTGCAACAGCACCAGATAGAACAGGCACAACCATAGATGGAGTAAATGTAGTTTCACCAGCATTTTTTGCAATTAATCAAGATGGAAAATTGGTAGAAAACATAGGAACTAGAGGACAAGCATATTTGGATTGGGCACATGAAAATAATTGTAAAGTATGGCCAATGCTTCAAAATGCTGGAGATGGCATGTTGAAAGTAACATCAGAAATTATGAATCACTATGAAAAAAGAAAAGAATTAATAGAATCAATTGTAAGTGAATGTATCAAATATAAATTAGATGGAATTAATCTTGATTTCGAGAATATGAAAAAAGAGGACAAAGACTTGTATTCTAGATTTATCATTGAATTGATGCCAAGAATGAAAGAATTAGGTTTAGTATTATCTGTTGATGTAACTGCACCTGATGGTGGTGATACATGGTCAATGTGCTTTGACAGGCATGTTATAGGAGATGTGGCAGATTATATTGTATTTATGGCATATGATGAATATGGTGAATCAAGTGATAAAGCAGGTACCACAGCAGGTTTGAATTGGGTGGAATTAAGCTTGAAGAAATTTTTAGAGACAGAAGAAATAGAAAGTGATAAAATTATTCTAGCTGTACCACTATATACTAGGTTATGGACAGAGAACTCTAATGGAGAGATTATAAAAAAATCAGTTGTATCAATGAAGGATATTGACAACACTATTCCAAGTAATGTACAAAGGACATGGAAAGAAGATTTAGCTCAAGACTATGTTGAATATAAAGAGGGAAATAATACTAAAAAAATGTGGATTGAGGACATTAAATCTTTAAAAGCAAAGATAGCTCTAATTTCTAAATATAAATTAGGAGGGCTTGCTTCTTGGGAAAAAGGCATGGAAACAGATGAGGTATGGGAAATCTTTAAAGAAGCATTACAATAAAGAGCAAGGAGGAACTATAATAAATGCAGAATGAAAGTGTATATTACAGTACAGATGAATTCCAAAATGATACAGATGAGCAATTAATATCTGAAATAAAAAATCGGAACGAGGCAGCTTTAACATATTTATTGAACAAATATAAGCCTTTAGTAAATCATAAAATTAGTAGATATTTTATGATTGGAGCTGAAAAAGAAGATATTATGCAAGAGGGAATGATTGGCTTGTATAAAGCAATTAGAGATTATGACCCAAAAAAGCAAAACAGTTTTAAAACTTTTGCTAATATTTGTATTGAAAGGCAATTAATTACCGCAATAAAAACATCAACGAGACAAAAACATATGCCACTAAATTCATATGTATCACTTAATGTGGCTGCATATTCAAATGAAGATGATAGTATCGAATTAATGGAAACATATGATAATAAATCTATTGAAGATCCACTAGATACTATGATGAAAAAAGAATTTTATAGAGAAGTAAATAACACAATACAAAGTAGTTTAAGCAAATTTGAAAAACAAGTTCTAGATAGATTTATACAGGGAGAAAGCTATGAAACAATTGCTAAAAAGGTAGATGCTCCAGTAAAGTCGGTGGACAATGCAATTCAAAGAATAAGAAAAAAAGCAATAAAAAAGATGTCGGATTTATAAATAAAAAGAGGAATTCAATTCATTTTATGAACCCTCTTTTTTTATGTTTAAAGTTCAATATCAGTATCTTGTATTATTTCATCATCAATTGTTGTTATAGTTGCTTCATCAATATCTCCTAAAATAAAGGCATTTCTATGATTAGCTGTTTCTTCTTGGAGCTTTTTGATTAATTCTGGAGTACTACAATATATTCTTTTCAACTCACTTTTAAAAGCTTCTTCATCAAAGGTTGGAGCATGTAAAATACTTTTTAAACTATCAAATTTTTCTAAATCAATAGTAGATGGACACCACTTTAAATCAATATCGCTTCCAAATACTTTTGAAAACTGTTTCATTGCTCTACTACCATGAGTACATGTTGTTACAAGTATTGCAGATTTAACTTTTTGACCTGTTTCAATTTCTTCTGCTTGAAAAATATTTTTACAAAATAGAGCGTTTTCTTGAGTAGATTTTGACATAGGCTCAATCATAATATCTTCTGGATTTACACCAATATCCTTAAGAAATTCTTCAGATAATTGCAAAATATGTTCTTGATAATTTTCATCATAAACATCTGGAACAAAAGTCTCTGCACCCCAATCAGCTTCTGAAAGGTGAGACCATTCTAAATCTGCTGGAGCATTATCCATATATGATTCTAATGATTTTGGATTCATAATGTCATTATCTCTACCATTTGTTACTCCACCAGTAAATATTATTTTTTTGACAAGACCTTGTCTATATAATTCAAAAGCCTTTATAGCTCTTTCTTTATTAGTTGGAAACAATCCATTTCCTAAAACAATTGCAAAATCTGCTGAATGTTCACTTGTATTTTTTGATCTTGCAAAATCTGTGATATTTTCGCCTATTATAAAATCAAAAAGTTCTTCAGGAGTTAATTCTCTGCCATCTGGAGTAGTAATACTTTGCATATGTTTATCATCTACCCAAGTTAGATACCTTTTTGAATTTCCAATAGAAACTTCTCTTACTCTGCTATATTGCTTAAGTCTTTCATCATTAGTGTAAAATGGAGTTTCATTATTCATAAGTAATTCTGATATTCTATATTTTTTTGACATATAAAATCCTCCCTTCAAAAAAATGTTATTGGAGCGGTTGAGCTACAGGTTACGAACTCTTTTGTTCTCTTTCTAAAGGTATTATATATTAATCTTTAATTTTTTTCAATAACTATATTTTTATTGCAAAAATAATTG
>CANRBU010000086.1 GCA_947628925.1 uncultured Clostridia bacterium
ACAGATGAAGTATTAAAAAATTATGATTGCATAATTACAATTGGAAAAACTGTACAATATGCAATGTCATTAAAAATTCCTGTATATATATATGATATACATGGAGGCGGGGGCTATCTTACTGTAGAAAATATGGAGTTAAATAGAAGCCATAATTTTTCAGGAAGAGGTTTTGAAAGAAAAAATGCAGAACAAATTGCCAAAGAAGTTATAGAAAACTTTGAAAACCAACTTGAGCAACTAGAACAAATAAAGCAATATGCATTTTCTAATTTTTGTTTTGAGCAAAAAATGCAAGAAACATTACAAAAAATTGAAGAGTCTCCAGAAGTAAATGTTCAAGCTATAAAAGAAGAATATTCGCATAATACACGAAATTTTCTTGTATCTAAGAGATTAGCAGAACATGATGCTAGAACATTAGAAGAAACATTAAATAAGACTATGATTAATTTTTATTTACAAAAAGATAAAGAATTAGCTGAAAAACAGACAGAAATTGATAATTCACATTATTTAATGAGAAAAGGCGACGAAGAAATTGCAAGATTACAAAAAGAAATACAAAGTGCGCAAAAAGAAATAGAGAAATCACAACAACAAATAGAAAAATTAAAAAATAAATTAAATTATATAGAAAATAGCAAAAGTTGGCGATATACAAAAATATTTAGAAAAGGAAAAGAAGAACACTAAAAAGTGTACATGAAAGGAAAGTGACTAATAATGTTAAGAAAAGAAAAATTTTATTTAATTTTAATATTATGCTTAAGCGTTATTTTTAGTTTTCCAAGTCTTACAAAAGCTGAAAGTTTAGAAAAAACACAAGATAAAACAATGCTAAATATAGATTACCCACAAACAGATAAAATAAATGGAACACAGATGGAAGTAAATGGATGGGTAATGTCAACAATAGCTGATAAAGAAGTAAAAATATATGTTGATGGACAAGAAAGAAAAGAAGCTATAACATTTAGAAAAAGAGATGATGTAATAAAAGCAACAAAATCATTAAATGTTGGAGGAATAAAAGAAAATCAACAACCAGGATTTAAAGCTATTTTAAATTTACAAGATTTAAAAGATGGTAAACATACTTTAAAAGTAGATGTTATTTCAACTGATGGAAAACAACTAGCAACATATACAAAAGCAGTTAATTTGCAAAAATATAATACAATGTTAAATGTAGATTATCCAATGACAAGTGCAATATATGGTTTAGATATGGAAGTAAATGGATGGGTAATGTCAACAACAGATAAAAAAATAGTCAAAATATATGTTGATGGACAAGAAAGAAAAGAAGAAATAGCTTTTAGAGAAAGGGCAGATGTAATAACTGCAACAAAAAAATCAAATGTTGGAGGACAAAAAGAAAACAACAAACCTGGTTTTAAAGCTATGTTAAATTTAAATGATTTAGCAGATGGTAAACACACTTTAAAAGTACAAGTTATAACTGATAAAAATGAAACTTTAGCAACATATACAAAAACATTTAGTTTAAAAAAATACAATACTATATTAAATGTAGATTACCCTCAAACAGATAAAATAAATGGATTACATATGGAAGTAAATGGTTGGGTAATGTCAGCATATCCTTATAAAAATGTAAAAATATATATTGACGGAGAAGAAAGAAAAGAAGAAATAGCACTTAGAGAAAGAGCAGATGTAATAAATGCAACAAAATCATCAAATGTTGGAGGAGTAAAAGAAAATAACAAACCTGGTTTTAAAGCCATTTTAAATTTACAAGATTTAAAAGACGGTAAACATACTTTAAAAGTAGATATTATTTCAAATGAAGGAAAACAATTAGCAACATATACAAAAGTATTTAATTTGCAAAAATATAATACAATATTAAATATAGATTATCCTCAATCAGATAAGGTAAATGGAACACAGATGGAAGTAAATGGTTGGGCAATGTCAACAAGTAGTAAAAAAACAATAAAAATATATATTGATGGACAAGAAAGAAAAGAAGCTATAACATTTAGAAAAAGAGATGATGTAATAAAAGCAACAAAATCATCAAATGTCGGAGGAGTAACAGAAAATCCACAACCTGGTTTTAAATCTATGTTAAATTTAAATGATTTAGCAGATGGAAAACATACTTTAAAAATTCAAATAATAAATGATAATGGTGAAATATTAAGTACATATACAAAAACAATAACTTTAGACAAATTTGCAACAATGATGTACATAGATACGCCAATAGATAATTTTATTACAGGCAAAAAAACTATTAAAGTTTCTGGATGGATAATGTCAATGTATAAAAATCCAGTATTTACAATTGAGTTAGATGGTAAAAAAGCAGAAAAAATTTTAAGAAGCGCAAGAGAGGATGTTATAAAATCATTGGCAAAAGATTATGGAGATAAAACATTCAATCCTACTCCAGGATTCAGTACTGAATTTGATATATCTAGCTTGGAGGAAGGAAAACATACAATAAAAATAACTGCAAAAGATAATACAGGTAAAATATTATCAACCTTACAAAAAACTTTTGAAATAAACCGCAAACAATTAAGAGGAATTGATGTTTCTGAGCATCAAGGAAAAATAGATTGGGCTAAAGTAAAAGATGAAATTGATTTTGCAATTATTAGATGTGGCTATGGTGAAGATGACCCTAAACAAGATGACCAATGCTATTATTATAATATTTCTGAATGTGAAAAATATGGAATTCCATATGGTGTTTATTTATACTCATATGCAGTAGATTTAGAACATGCAAGATCAGAAGTAAATCATGTTATTAGATTATTACGTGGTAAAAATCCACAATTAGGTATATGGTTTGACATGGAAGATGCAGATGCTTACAAAGCCAAGAGAAATGTTTCAGATCAAATGTGCAGAGATATTACATATGAATTTTGTACAATAATGAAAAATAAAGGTTATTCAGTAGGTATTTATGCAAACCTTGAGTGGTTCAAGTTAAAATTAGATGATGAACGTTTAGATAAATTTCCAAAATGGGTAGCACAATGGAATGATAAATGTAATTATGAAAAAGACTATGTAATTTGGCAATATTCAAGTAAGGGAAAAATTAATGGAATTCAAACAGATGTAGATTTAGATTATTATTATCGCTAAAGTTTTTACAGGGAGGACAAAAAATGATGGAAATATTAGTTGGGTACAGCGGTTTTGTAGGTTCAAATATATGTGAAAAACATAAATTTGATGGACTATATGATTCAAAAAATATCCAAGAGGCATATGGCAAGAATCCAGAATTATTAGTATATTCCGGTGTGCCTGCACAAAAATTTTTAGCAAATAAAGAACCTCAAAAAGATTTTGAAGTTATAGAAAATGCTATTAATAATATAAAAAAAATAAACCCAGAGGAAATAGTTTTAATTTCTACTATTGATATTTATAAAAATCCAAGGAATGTAAATGAAGATACAATTGTTGATACAGTTAATTTACAACCTTATGGATATAATAGATATTATTTAGAAAAATGGGTTAGAGAAAATATAAAAAATCATTTAATTGTTCATTTACCAGGTCTATATGGCAAAAATATTAAAAAGAATTTTATTTATGATTTTATAAAAATAATTCCATCATTATTAACAAAGGAAAAGTACAATGAATTATTGGAAAAAGATAATTTTATAAAAGATTATTATGTAGAACAAGAAAATGGCTTTTACAAATGTAAGCAATTAGATAAAGAAGAAGAAAAAATGCTAAAAACCTATTTTAATAAAATAGGTTTTAGTGCATTGAATTTTACAGATAGTCGAGGAATATATCAATTCTATCCACTAGAATTTCTTTGGAAACACATAGAAATTGCAAGAAAAAATAACTTACACACTTTAAATTTAGCAACAGAGCCAGTATCTATTGCTGAAATATATATGTATATTACTGGAAAAAGTTTTTCAAATGAAGTTTCAGATAGTATTCCATTTTATGACTTTAGGACAAAAAATGATAAAATATTTGGAGGAAAAAATGGATACATTTTTGATAAAGAATTTATAGAGAAAGATATAAAAAAATTTATTGCTGAAAACACGAAGTAGAAGGGATTGAACTCTAAAAATGAAAAAAGAAAAAGAAACACAAAAAGCACACACAAAAATTTTTCTATATACAAGTATCATATGCATAATTGCTATTTTAGTTGGAATTGCTATAAATGTAGCATTAAATAGAATTTTGTATTCAAATTTTAATCCAATCAATGGAGATTTCCAAAATTATAACCCTATAAGAAGATTTCTTGCAGGACAAATACCATATAAAGATTTTGCTGTATATTTAGGAACAGGTCACATGCTTTTATTATCGTTTTTTCAATTGTTTTTTGGAAACAATTTTACTATGAGCATGTTTAATACATTTTTTGTAACAGCAATCATGTTCGAACTATTAGTATTTACAATCAGTTATTTTTTAAGCAAAAGTAAAAAACAAGCATTATATACATCAGTATTAGCCATAATATTAGTTCTAATAGTATTAGAAAATTGTACTTCACTTGCAAAAACAATATATTATAATTTCTTTTTAACTGCTGTATCACCTGTAAATTCTGCAAGACTTATAAGAAATGCAATTGTTGTTTTTTCTGCATTTCTTATTTGGATAGGCACTAAGTATATTAATAATTCAAAAAGAGAATTTATATCCAAAAATAAAATTGTATTAGAAAAAATATATTGGGCAATAATTGCAGGTTTTACTATT
>CANRBU010000087.1 GCA_947628925.1 uncultured Clostridia bacterium
ATATGTTTTATTTACTTTTTTAAACTCTATCATTTTAAGTCTCATTCCTTTCTGGAATATTTACTTCTATACCCATTCATCATAACAGTAAAACCAAATTTTTGCAATACTTTTTTCGCAAAAAGTCGTTGGAAATAATTACTTTTTCGCCGTTTTTTGACAATTTACTCTGTTTTTCTCTACGTTATAATTTTTATACAATCTTCTATCAAATTTGTTACAAAATTATATAAATTGCTCTACTATATTTTTAGCTGTAATTCCAAAGTATTCCATCAATTCAGTAGCTTTACCTGATCTTCCAAAAACATCTTTTATGCCTAGCCTTGTTAATTTTGCTGGTTCATATTCAGTTAAAATTTCAGATATTGCACTACCTAACCCTCCTATTATATTGTGGTCTTCGACAGAAATTAATTTTTTTGTCTCTTTTGCTGATTTTATTATAGTATCTTTATCAATTGGCTTTATTGTGTGAATATCAACAACTCGTACATGTAAACCTTTTTGTTCTAAGATTTCTTGTGCCTTTAGAGCTTCTGCAACTGTAACACCTGTTGCAAAAATGGTTCCATCTTCTCCTTCACCTAATTGCACAGCTTTCCCAATTTCAAATTTCTGATTTTCATCATAAATGATGTTTGTAGAAAGCCTTGATAAGCGTAAATAAACAGGTCCATTTACTTTTGCTATTTCATTTACAGCCCATTTTGTTTGCAAATCATCACTAACTGACATAACAGTCATATTAGGAAGTGTTCTCATTAAAGAAATATCTTCTATCATCTGATGTGTTGCACCATCTTCCCCTACTGTTATTCCAGCATGTGTTGCGCAAATTTTTACAGGTAATTCTGGATAACAAATACTATTTCTAATTTGGTCATATGCTCTACCTGCTGCAAACACAGCAAAAGTACTTGCATATGGAATTTTACCACATGTAGCAAAACCTGCTGCTGTTGACATCATATCTTGTTCTGCAATACCCATATCAAAAAATCTATCAGGATATTCTTTTGCAAAAAGCTCTGTTTGGGTTGCACCTGCTAAATCTGCATCTAATACAACCACATTAGAATTTTGTTTACCTAGCTCTACTAGAGCTTCTCCATAACTTTGGCGAGTCGCCTTTTTTTCCTCTTTCATATAATCACCTTATTATAACAAAAATGTCCAAAAGGGAACGTCCCAGATGGACACTTTTTAATTTTATACATTGTATGCTGAGAATAAGAAATTTCCCATGTAAACTTGTACGCAAGGTACTAATACAACAATTACGAAGAATATTAATACAACACCAACTATTGAATATACAACTTGTGGTAATGTCTTCATTATCTTTGTCATGATATCATCAATATCAACTTGCATATATTCTACTAATTTTTCCATCATTTCTGTTAAGTCTGTTCTCATTCCTATTTTTAACATTTCTGTTATCATTGGCTTACATAAGCCTGATTTTTCAAATGGTTCAATCCATGAAGTTCCAAGCAAAATATTGTTCATAGATACTTCTATAATTGACCTCATTACACGGTTTTTAACTACGTTTTTACTAACATCCATTGATTCTTGGATACGCATTCCATTTTGTAAGTTTAATAACATAGCTTTCATAAATCTTGAAAAATCTAATGCAAAAATCAATTCACCAAATACAGGTGCTTTATATTTAAAGTGATCAAAATTATATCTACCTTTTGGGGTGGTAATGTACATAAATAGCCCTATCGCTGCTGCTACTATAACAATTACCGGAATATACCAAAACTTAATTGCCACATTCATAACATCTTGGAACCATAGTGTTAATTCTGGCAAGGTATCTTGTGTACCTAATTCTTCATATACACCTTGTATTGCTGGTATAGCTACAAGTGTACCAACTACTAGCATAACAAGTAACAAAACAAATTGTATAATGTTTGGTATTAAGATTGTTCTTAACTTTTTATTTACTGCATTTGTATCATCTAGGTATTTTACAGCTTGTTCTAGTGAGTTTGTAAGCGAACCTGATAATTCTCCTACTTTTACCATGTTAACATATATGTATGGGAATACATCTTCATAATATTCCATTGTGGTGTACATATTTTCACCAGCTTCAACACCTGCCAAAATATCTTCGATTATTTGCTTAAAAATATAATTATCTGTACTTTCAATTAAAGTTTTTAAAGCATGTACATTATTGAAGTTAGCTTTTTTTAGCAAATAGAAATTTTGCGTAAATACAACTAAATCTCTTTGTGTGATTTTTTGTGATTGAATCAAATACATTTTGATTCTTTCACGTCTAGATGGTGCATTTGTTTCTTCTATTGAAGCAGTATTTAAATTTTTCAAATAACTATCATCTTGAAGATTTTTCTTTCTTTTTCCCTTTTGTTTCTTTTGACCATATGGCATTTTGTCTATACTAATTGGTAGTAATTCACTGTTTTTCAGCATTGTAACTAATGTTTGTTTTGTTGGTGCTTCAACTTTGTTTCTAACAATTAGACCTGATTTTGTCATTGCTTTATAAATATATACAGCCATAATTTACCCCCATTCCTTTCTGTTTATCTACCTTTCTTTATTTTTAATTGCATAATTGTTCTATTTAATGTTTCAATATTTTTCTCTTCTAGTTGAGCTTTTGCCTGTTCTAGTGTAATTTCATCTTTTACAAAAGCTTCTGCTAGTGAATTTATAAGACCTATACTACCTCTGTCTAAGTTACTTTGAATAGCATCTTCAATTTCTGATACACTAATTTTTTCTTTTCTAATAATACCTGCAACAATATTATCAACAACCATAACTTCAGGTATTAAGATTAATTTTCCATCTCTACCTTTTAGAAGTCTTTGTGAAATAACTAATTTTAAAAGTGCTGATAAAAGATATTTGATACTTGCTTGGTCACGAACTTCATAGAAGTTTATCATTCTGTCTATTGTTTCTGCACATGATTTTGTGTGTAGTGTTCCTATTACTAAGTGTCCTGATTCTGCCATTTCTATTGCAGCTTCCATTGTTACTTTATCTCTTATCTCTCCTATTACAAGAATATCGCAGTCCTCTCTTAAAGAGTTTTTAACACCATCACTAAAAGTTAGTGCATCTTGACCTTTTCCAACTTCCTTTTGAATAATTAAAGATTTCTTTGAAGTATGTCTAAACTCAACTGGGTTTTCCAAAGTCAATATTTTTCTATTTTGTGTTTCATTTATATCATTTATTAATGCATTTAAAGTTGTTGTTTTACCTGAGTTTGTTTTACCTGTTACTAGAATTAAACCTTGTGTTTGTTGAGTTGTTCTTCTAACTATATCAGGTACACCTAATTCTTCAAATGTAGGTAATTCATTTTTTATTAACCTTAGAGTGCAAACAGGTACATCAAAAGAATTTGATATATTAACCCTAAAACGAATTCCAGAATGTTCATATGATGTATCTAATTTTCTAGTCTCACGAAATACAGAATCTTTTTCTAGGTTTCCTCTTACTAGATAGTCATATGCTTCGTTCATATCCTCTGGTGTTAGTGTTTCTGAATTTTCTAGTTCTGTTAATTCTCTCGCTATCCTTAAAATTGGTTTGTTTCCGCTAATTAAATGTATATCTGATGCGTCTTTTTGGATTGCAGTATCCAATATTTTATCCATGTTTATCATAAGTTTTCAACCCTTTCTTTCGTTAATATATTACTATTTTTCTATTTAACTCATCTAATGTAGTAACACCATCTAGTACCTTTTTCATTCCGTCCACTACAAGTGGTCTATAGCCTTGTTCTAATGCTTTGTTTCTTATTTCTATATTAGATGCACCTTTAACTATTAATTCACGAATTTCATCTGAGATATCAAGTATTTCAAAAATACCAATTCTCTCGTGGAAACCTGTATTGTTACAGAAATCACAGCCAACTGCATCAAAAGTCTTTTTACCTGTAAAGTCAACTTGTTCTCCATATCTATCCATAATTTTTGTAATAATTTCTTTTTCTTCAGGTGTAAAATCTCTTTCTCTTCTACATTTTGGGCAAGCCCTTCTAACTAATCTTTCAGAAACACATGTAGCTAAAATACTACCTATATCATAGTCTGATACACCCATTTTTCTTAGACGGTTTATAACTTCTATACTATCAATTGTATGGATTGTTGATAATACATAATGTCCTGTTTGTCCTGCTTGTATAGCAATCTCTGCTGTTTCTAAGTCACGAATTTCTCCAACTAAGATTACATCAGGGTCTTGTCTTAAAACAGTTCTTAGAGAATTTGAAAACGTTACTTTTGGTCCCATTTCAATTTGGTTCAAACCATCTATTCTAATTTCTACTGGATCTTCAATTGTTGTAATATTTATTTCTGGTCTGTTTAAATAATCTATAATACTATAAAGTGTTGTTGTTTTACCTTCACCTGTTGGTGCTGCAATTATTGTTATACTATTTTTCTTGTTAAAGCTTTTTCTAAGACTTAAATCATCACCTGGATAACCTAATTCAAATATACTACGTATATCAGTATTTTTCTTTAATAACCTTAGCACAAATTTTTCACCATATATATTTGGTTGTGATGATACACGAATATTATAATCTTCATATGATGTAATTCTACCATCTTGAGATTCTTGTTTTTCTTGATGCATATTAGATATTGCTTTTAATCTACCTATTAATTGTTGTTGTTTATCTGGTTTTATGTGTGTAGCTGTATATAG
>CANRBU010000088.1 GCA_947628925.1 uncultured Clostridia bacterium
GCTTTTTCCATGTCTTGAATTTTATAATCATCTGACATTATTGCTGTAATATGGCTTTGTTCCTCTTCATTTAGCTTGTCTAATATTCCGTTAATATTACTATTTCCTTTTTCAAATTCTTCATACAATTTTTTAGCAATTTGTTTGTTTGTTTCATCTTTAAATTCTTCTACTTTTATATTTTGTTTGATAATCTCATATAAATTTAAATCACCAGTTAACAAAATTGATAAAATCATATTTTCTCTTTTTCTGATACTTGGAGATATTTCTTGATTATTTTCTTTTTTATGTACAACAGCTTTTCGCTTTTCTAGAGTTTTTTGACCTTGATTTCCTGAATATAATAATTTATTTACTTCAGCATAAATTGCTTCTTTTGAAATTTGATATTCATTTGCGATTTTCTCAATGTATACTTCGCGTTCTATTGTATTTTGAATTTTTGAAATAAGTTTTGCAATTTCATTTAAAAATTTGATTTTATCATTTACATTAGTAATATCTAGGCTGTTTTTCAATAATTTAACTTTGAATTCTAAAACTGAAATAGCTTTTTCAATCAAGTTTTGGAAACGTGCATTTCCATATTTTATAATGTATTCATCTGGATCTTTTGCACCTTCCATTTGTAAAACACGTATATCACATCCCATATTTTGTAAAATATCAATTGCTCTTATTTTTGCATTTAAGCCTGCTTCATCTGAATCAAAACTTAAAATTATTTGTTCTGCATTTTTTCGTAATAAAAAGCCTTGTTGTCCGGGTTAGAGCTGTTCCCAATGGTGCTACTACATTTTTTATTCCCCTTTGATGTAGTGAGATTACATCCATATAGCCTTCTACTATCAAAAGCTTTTTTAAGTCTACCTTTTTTGCAACATTAAGTCCAAATAAATTTCTTCCTTTGCTATATACAACATTTTCTGGTGAATTTATGTACTTTGGTTTTGAGTCATCAAGTACTCTACCCCCAAAGGCAATTACTCTTCCTCTTACATCACATATTGGAAACATTAATCTGTTGCGATATCTATCAATAAATTGACCTTTTTCATTTTTGTTTACTAAACCTGATTCTAAGATTTCTATGTCTTCAAACCCTTGTGCTTTGAGTGCTGTATATAATTCATTAAATTTTCCAGAAAATCCTATTTGAAAAGCTTGTAAAGTATCGTTTGTAAGCATCCTTTTTTTTACATACTCTTGTGCTATTTTTGCATTTGGTGTATATAGATTTTTATGGTAAAAATCTGCTGTAAAAGAATTTACTTGGTAAACTTTTTCTTTGAGTTTTTCTTTTCCACTATCTTCGTTATTTTGTAGTGTTGGTAAAGCTATGTTTGCTCTATCTGCTAATAGTTGAACTGCTTCTATAAAGTTTATTCCTTCTACTTTCATTATAAATGAAATAACATTCCCACCTGCACCACATCCAAAGCAATGGAATATTTGCTTGTCTGGAGAAACGGAAAATGATGGTGATTTTTCATTATGGAATGGGCATAGTCCAAAATAATTTCTACCGCTACGTTTTAGGCTCACATATTGTGATATAACATCTACAATATCATTTGATTGTCTAACGTCTTCAATCGTTTCGTCACTATATCTAGCCATTTTACCTCACTTTCCTTCTTATTTTTCTTTTTTTCTTGCTACATTATTATTATTCGACGAATTTTACATAACTCCTTTTTTTAATTTTAATTTTTTATGTATGATTTATGTAATTGTGCTTTATTTCTAGCTTTTGCTTCTACATAAAAAAACCTTTTCTTAATTGAAAAGGTTTTTGTCAATACAACATTATTTTCCATAATAGCTGTCTAATAATATTTGTTTAATTTCAGATACAAGTGGAACACGTGGGTTTGCTGTTGTGCATTGGTCTTCAAAAGCTCTGTCTGCCAGCATATCAACTTTTTCTAAGAATTCTTTTTCGTCAATTCCTGCATCTTTAAATGATTCTGGCATGTTTAAATGTTCATTTAATTCTTGTATTTTTTTAATCAAACTATTTATTGCTTCTTCTTTTGTATCTGCTTTTAAGCCCATCTTTTTTGCAATATGTGCATATTTTTCATCTGCAATAAAGTACTCATATTTTGGGAAAGATACAAATTTAGTTGGTTCTTCTGAATTATATTTTATTACATATGGTAATAAAATTGCATTTATACGTCCATGTGGTAAATGGAATTCTGCACCTATTTTATGTGCTATTGAGTGATTTACTCCTAAAAATGCATTTGTAAATGCCATACCTGCAATTGTACTTGCATTGTGCATTTTTTCTCTTGCCTGTTTATCATTTCCATTATCATATGCTTTTTCTAAGTTTTCAAAAACTAATTCTATTGCTTTTTCTGCAAGACCATCTGTATAATCAGATGCCATATTAGAAACATATGCTTCTAATGCATGTGTTAATACATCCATACCTGTATCTGCTGTTACAGATTTTGGTAAGCTCATAACTAAATCAGGGTCTATAATTGCAACATCTGGTGTTAATTCATAATCTGCTAATGGATATTTTTTGTTTAATTTTTTGTCTGTAAGAACTGCAAATGATGTTACTTCTGAACCTGTTCCAGAAGTTGTAGGAATTGCTACCATTTTGCATTTTTCACCTAATTTTGGAAATTTGTAAGTACGTTTACGTATATCCATAAATTTTAATTTTAATCCTTCTACATCTGCATCTGGATGTTCGTAAAATAACCACATTCCCTTTGCTGCATCAATTGGGCTTCCTCCACCTACTGCTATAATAACATCAGGTTTGAAACTTTCCATCATTTTTAAACCTTTTCCGTATTGTTTCAAAAGATGGATCTGATTCTACTTCGCTGAATATTTCTGAATGCACATGTTTTTGTCTTTTTCTTAAATGATACAATATTTTATCTACATATCCTAATTTTATCATGCCTTCGTCTGTTACAATAAATGCTCTTTCTATATCAGGCATCTTTTCTAAATATGCTATTGAACCTGCTTCAAAGTATATTTTTTCTGGAACTTTAAACCACTGCATATTAACCCTCCTATCTGCTACTCTCTTTATATTGATTAAATTTACTGATGATACATTTGCTGTTGTTGAGTTTCCACCAAAAGAGCCACATCCAAGTGTTAATGATGGCATATTTGTGTTGTATATATCACCTATTGCGCCATGTGTAGATGGAGAATTTACTATAATTCTGCCTGCTTTCATTGTGTTTGAAAATCTATCTATTACATCTTTATCTTCTGCATGTACAACTGCTGAGTGACCTAGTCCACCAAATTCTAGTAATTTTTCTGATTTTTCTATTCCTTCTTCTTCATTTTGAACAATATAATATGTTAAAACTGGACTTAATTTTTCTTTTGAGAATGGGTATTCTCTGCCTATTCCTTCTTCATATACTACTAAAACTTTTGTATCTTCTGGAATTTCAAAGCCTGCTTCTTTTGCAATTTCATATGCTGATTTACCTGGTATGTTTGACTTTAATTTGTAACCAAATTCATCTGTATAATCAAACATTGATTTTTCTAATTTTTGTTTTTCATCTGGATTGACAAAATAACTTCCTGCTTCTCTCATATATTGTTCAAAAGTTTCATAAATTTCTTTATCAACTATAACTGCTTGTTCAGAAGCACAAATCATACCATTGTCAAAAGATTTTGATAATACAACATCATTTACAGATGTTTTTAATTTCGCTGATTTATGGATATAGCAAGGTACATTTCCTGGGCCTACACCTAGTGCTGGTTTTCCACAAGAATATGCTGATTTTACCATTCCTGTTCCTCCTGTTGCTAAAATCAAATTGATATCAGGATGGTTCATTAATTCTCTTGTTGCTGTTATTGATGGTTCTTCAATCCATAATATACAGTCTTTTGGTGCGCCTGCCGAAATTGCTGCATCTCTTAAGATTCTTGCAGCTTCACTACTTGATTTTTGTGCAGATGGATGAAATCCAAAAATTATTACATTTCTTGTTTTTGCTGAAATAATTGATTTAAACATAGTAGTAGATGTTGGGTTTGTTACTGGTGTTACTCCTGCAATTATTCCTACTGGCTCTGCTATTTCTACATACCCTTCTTCTTCGTTTTCACTAATTACACCTACTGTTTTTTCATATTTGATACTATGGTAGATATATTCTGTTGCAA
Organism: uncultured Clostridia bacterium; assembly: GCA_947628925.1. Taxonomy (GTDB): domain Bacteria; phylum Bacillota; class Clostridia; order TANB77; family CAG-508; genus CAG-269. The sequence continues at coordinate 4,189 of CANRBU010000088.1, forward strand.
ACATGTTCTTTGTAATTTTGTCTTCATATACGCCACGTCCTGTTTCTTCAACTGCTAATTTAGCTAATTCCATGTGATGCTCTAATCCTGCCATTGACATGGCTTTTACTATTTTATCTACTTGTTCTTGATTTAATTTTAAATATTCTTTTGATGCAATTTTTGCTCTTTCCACTAACTCGTTTATCATTTGTTTTATTCTTTCTTGTTCTGCTGTATCTTCCATATACATTCCTCCTTAGTGTTATTCTATCCAATTATATAAATAATATAAGTAAAAGTCAATAGAAAAGCATGAATAGACTTCTGTGTTTTTTAAAATTTAATCTGTAATATATTTTTTGCTTTTTCAATGTCTTCAGCTGTTGCTGGAGCTACATTTTCAAGAGAATAAGATGCTCCAACTTGCTTCCATTTGTATTTTCCCATATTGAAGCAAGTTGGAGCATCTTA
>CANRBU010000089.1 GCA_947628925.1 uncultured Clostridia bacterium
TTTTCTTTTAAAGCTTCTTCTAATACTTCTGGTGCTAAATCATTGAAAGTATCTTCATAAAAGATTTCTTTTCCATAATATTTTTCTACAATATTCATTGGAGCTTTTCCCTTACGAAATCCCGGAATATTAAAATATTTTGCTGTTTTGAAATATACTTTTTTCATTGTGTCATCAAATCTTGATGCCTCTACATTTAACTCTAATTTTACTTCATTTGCATTTTCTGTTTTTTCAACTTTACAATTCATGTTTTTTTCAATCCTTTCACTTTAATAGCTTTTATATTATATCACATAATTGTTTTTTTGCAAGGATTTTTTAATATTTTTTTAAAAATACTTGTTTTTTTTATTTTTTTGTGATAAACTTATAAATAGTCAGTTTATTTTTTTGATTTAGGAGGTGCTAAATATGGCAAAATGTGCAATTTGTGATAAAACACAAAGTAATGGAAATAGATTGAGTATTACACGTTCACACATAAGTAAAAGATCTGCTCGTACTTGGAAACCAAATTTAAGAAGTGTAAAAGCTGAAATTGATGGTCAAGTAAAAAGAATTTACGTATGTGCAAAATGTTTAAAAAACGGAAAAGTAAAAAGAGCATAATTAAAAAAAGCATGTAGCTTCAAATCTGAAGTTACATGCTTTTTTTAGTCTTTTATTCCGAAAAATAAATTTTACAAAGCCCCTTAAGCATTTTGGTACTTTTTTCACAACAATAGTCATATGTATTACCTCCTTTTCTCTTTAGCATGCTAACCAAGCCAAACCAACACATGCTAATCCTACACCAATTATAAATAGCCACCCTGTTAATGGAAGTAATAACACAAGCAAAATTCCAAGTCCTAAACCAATCATACATACGCCAAGTGTTTTCTTAAAAAAATGAAACATGCTATTCCTCCCTTTCTCTTATATCTTATTCTACTTCAATTTTATTTGTTCCTATTTATGTTAAACTATTGACCAATTATTAAAAATGAGATAAAATTATTTTATTACTAAATAAAGGAATGAGATTTATTATGAAAAAAGTTGATGCACAAAAAATAGTTGATATTTTGCAAAAATCATATCCTGATGCCACTTGTAGTTTAGACTTTAACACTGATTTTGAAATGGTTGTTGCTGTAATGCTTTCAGCACAATGTACAGATGAACGTGTTAATAAAACAACACCAAAATTATTTAATAGATGTAAAACTATTAAAGATTATGCAGACATTGATATAGAAGAATTAGAAAAAATTATTCATCCTTGTGGATTTTATAAAAACAAAGCTAAAAATATTAAGTTATGCGCCAACCAAATACTAGAAAAATTTGATGGAAAAGTTCCTAATAATATGGATGACTTATTAACATTAGCTGGTGTTGGTCGTAAATCTGCAAATGTAATTTTATTAGAAGTATATGGTATTGCCAACGGAATTGCAGTTGACACACATGCTAAGCGCATTTCTAATCTTATGGGACTTTCAAAAGAAAAAGAGCCTGAAAAAATTGAACAAGATTTGTTAGCAATATTTCCTAAAAACACGTTAAAATATATAAATCATCTTTTTGTTTGGCATGGTCGCAATACTTGTATTGCTAGAAAACCAAAATGTAATGAATGTCCTGTGAATAAATTTTGTGAATTTGCAAATACTAAATCAAAATAAACAAGAAGGAAGTGTATATCTTGACAAATATCAACTGTACAGCCAATTGTGTTTATCAAAGAGATGGAAAATGCTCTTACAATATTGTTGGCATGTCTAGTATTTCTCCAAATTCAGATTGCTCATACTTTATCCCTTATTCTCCACAGACTTCTTCTACTGCCAAAAACAAATAAATATTCTTGACAATTCCCTGTATAAGATGTATATTTTAATTAATATATTTTATACAGGGGGTTTTTATATGAAAAAAATAACTAAATTCTTAATTGTTTTTCTCATTTTATTTATTATGTTATTTCCAATTTCTTCTTTTGCTTTAACTCCTAATGAAGAAAATGGAATTATGCTAATAAATGAGCTTGATGACTCAGATAATGCTGAAATTGCTACAAATCTAGATGCAAAAAATCAAGCTGATAAGTATTTAATAGAAAATGATGTTTCTATTGATGAAAAAGTAGATGGCAATGTATATATAATTGCTAATTCTGTAAATATAAATGCTGAAATTATTGGTGATGCATTTATTATGGCAGATACAATCAACATTAGTAAAGATGGATATATTAATAATAGTTTATATTCATTATCAAATAACCTTACAATAAGCGGTGTTGCTTATGATGTTTATGCTTGTGCTGATACTTTTAAGCTTTCTGATGGGCTTATTCACCGTAATTTGCATTTAGCTTCAAAAGATGTTGATATTTCAGGAAAAGTCCAAGCAAATGTATATATGGGTTGTGAAAATTTAACTTTTGGTGCTTCTAGTGAAAATGCTGAAATTCTAATTAATGGTGATTTAAAATATACTGCTAGCAAGGAATTTACAATACCACATAATGTTGTTTCAGGAATGACAGAATTCACATCTGTTTTAATAGATACTACTCCTTCAATTTCAAACTACATATCTTCTTTTGTAAATTTCTTATTTTTAACTATATTAGTTTGGTTGCTATATTTATGGATTGCACCAAAATTTACACAAAATATACAAGACCTATTGAAAAACAAAAAATCTTCTATTGCATTATATGGAATTTTAGGATTAATTGTCTTACCTATTATTAGCATTATTTTATTAATAAGTTCTTTAGCATCTTTGGCAGGAATTATTTTACTAGTAATTTATATTCTACTACTTTGCATTGCTAAATCTATATTTACAATTGCTCTTAGTAGTGTACTTTGCGAAAAATGGAAACTTCAAAAATTCGGTGCTAAACTTGGTATTTTATTAGTAAGTAGCTTAGTAATTTGGCTAATCTCACTTATTCCTTATATTGGTTCTATTTTAGCTCTTGCTATGATAATAATTGGTTTAGGTACAGCTTTTACTTATGCAATTCCAGAAAAAAAATAAATTAACTTTTATTAATTCATAAAATATTCGCTTTGGGAAAAACTATTATCGAAAGGATGATTAATATGTTTACTCCCAAGGCGATTTATTTTGAAAAAGAAATTAATAATTATGAATTAGGAAAAACATTGATGGAAAAATATGCAAATATTCCAAAATTTGAGATTGAAAATCACAATAATATTGAAGAAATGCGCACACGTCCAAATAAAGATTTTCCAGATATGAAACGTAATCTAATTATTGGTGTTAGAAAAACACATAAATTTGTCCCTAACCACAAAACTTCTGATTTTTTAGTTCCATATACCTCTTCCCGGATGTACAGCTTCATGCATGTATTGTTATTTAGTTTGCAATTACAATAAATGTGCATATCTTAGATTGTTTGTAAATAGAGAGCAAATGTTAGATAAGATTATAAAAACTGCTAACAATTCTGAAAAGCCTTTAACTTTTGAAATTGGAAGTAATAGTGACCTCATTTTGGAAAATACTATTACTAATAATTTAGTGTGGACTATAGAAAATTTTAAAAACACAAAAAATGGTACTCTAACCTTCCCTACTAAGTTTGATATGGTAGAGCCTATTTTACCACTTGAACATAATGGAAAAATAACAATTAGAATGAGTGTCAATCCTGAAGATATTATCAATAAAGTAGAATTTGGCACTTCAAGATTAGCTGGTAGAATTGAAGCAATAAATAAATTAAAAAATGCAAACTATCAAATTGGAATTTTAATAGCACCTGTAATTTTTGTAGACAATTGGAAAGAACAATATTTACAATTAATTCAAACATTATCTTCCAAGTTATCTGAAAAAGTAAAAAAAGAAGCTTTTTTTGAAATAATTTTTATGACATACAGTTATGTTCATACAAAAATAAATGAAGAAGCTTTTCCAAATGCTATAAACTTATATGACAAAGAAAAAATGACTGGTCGTGGGCGCGGTAAATATTGGTATAAAAGTGCTTTAAGGCAAGAAGGTGAAATCTTTTTTAGAGAGCAAATGCATAAATATTTTCCTAATAATATAATAAAATACATTGTATAAATTAAGTATGTTGAATAATTGACATGATTTTTCTGTTGTACTATAATATTTTTGAAGGAGAACTTGTCAATGGATACAAAAAAATACACAGGATTAACTATAGAAGAAGTTAAACAAAGAGAAGCAGACAATCTTATAAATTATGATACTACTGTACCAACAAAAAGTATAAAAAGAATTTTATTTGATAATTTTTTTACTTTATTTAATTTTTTAAATCTTTTTTTAGGTCTAGCCATCTTTCTTGTAGGTTCTTATAAAAATATGTTATTTTTGCTTGTTGTTGTTATAAATACTGCAATTAGCACAATTCAAGAAATTCATGCTAAAAAAGCAATTGATAAATTATCTTTTTTAGCTAGCCATAAAGCTAGAGTCATTCGAGATGGAAAAAATCAAGAAATTCCAGTAAATAATATTGTTTTGGATGATATTATAGAATTCAATACTGGAAATCAAATTCCAACAGATAGCATCATTTTAGATGGAA
>CANRBU010000090.1 GCA_947628925.1 uncultured Clostridia bacterium
ATGTTATTGAAGTAGATTCAGATAGCAATGTAGAAGTAAGGCTTAAACTATTAAATGAAATAGGCTCTACACCTGCTGTTATAACTAATTTTAATGATATTAAAGATACCGCTCTTGAAAGTAACATCAGTACACAAAGATGTTTCAGAGCGTCTAAAAAAAATAAACCCAGGATTAGCAAAAGAAGTAAGAGAAATACTTGATGAAAACAAAGCAGAAAGACATATAAGGGGAGGGATGGCAACAAAATTAAAATATAGCAGATTACATATGGCACAAAATAAAAAAAATTAAAAAAATTCCAGTGCTTTCACTGGAATTTTTCATATACAAAAGGTTAACACACATAAGTCTTTCTAAAACAATTAAACAATATTTTTCTTTCTTTTTGTTTCTACAGGAGGTGGAATTAAAGGACTGTAAGAAGTACCATCAAAAACATCAACCTCAACCGTTCGTGTTAAAATATCGGTATAACTATAGGTATCATTACTGCTTTTTTCCTTAAATCTAACAGTAAAAACAGAAGGATACGCTTTTTCTATTGTAGCTTCTTTTTCAAAGAATTTGCTTCTTCCAGCAGAACCTTTGACAATTATCTTTTGACCCACTTTCTCTAAGATGTCAGTTTTTAGATTTGCAATATCGCTTTTACAAATCATGTCATCACCTACTCTCCTAAGATAAATGAATTATAGCATTATTAGCACAAAATGTCAAAAGATGTAGAAGAAGGAAAAAAACGGCAAACGGTTTAACAAGAAGGGTTTTAAAGAACACAAAAGTCAATATTACATTTAGATTACAAGTTTGTTACAAATCTGTAACAATACGAACCATTTTTCCATGAGCACCGATTCCATCAACACCTTTTTTTCCATCACGAAGGTCATTTACACAATCTTCAATGGTAATATATTGATTATTTTCTGTAAGAGCAACTTTTTCAGCTATAACAATAGGATCTAAAAAATCAATTAAAATTCTAGCGGGAGAAGAAGCAAAATTAGCACCAGCAGAAATAAGTGCTTCAAAATAACTTTGACAAGCCCCTGCAAAAATAACAGTATTTTTCTGATAATCAGCATCATAGCGTCTAGCTTCTTTTACAGTTTGAATAAAATGTCTAGAATTTTTGTAATTTTGCACATCATAATATCCTACATTACGCTTTATCATACTATCATGACCTGTGATAATAAGAATATCAGGAGAATAAATTTCTAGCAAAGAATACACAACCCTAGGCTGTTTATATTCAGGAATAGTTTTAACAATAGCATTTAAACCTAATTTTTTGTAATAATAATAAGATTTGGCAGAATATTTTTTATCACCATCTAAGTGCAGAATTTTTCCGGGTATGATTTCTTCAATAAGCCCATTTTTTATTTCTTTCATATTATCACCTCAAAAGTAGGCTAATATATTCTATGTAGAAAAATGTCGAAATGTGCTAACTTAACATTTTATGCATAAATCAACAAAGTGGACATATATATGTATAAAGAAAAAAATAAGGAGGTTATAATGGTGAATATAGCAAAAGAAAATTTATGCATTAATAAGATAATGGCAGAAAAAACAGAAATCATATTTGTAGAAGGAGATATGATTGTACCAGACTCAAAACCAGATATTTTAAATGCAATTTATACAAGCGGGATAGCATGTATCTATAAACGTGAATTACAGGAAGGAAAAATAAAAATAGATGGTGGAGTAAGTACATATATCATGTATATGCCAGAGGGAATGGAAGAAGGAGTAAGAGGTATTAATACAACACTAGACTTTACGCAAAGCATTGATGTAGAAGGAATTAACCAAGATATGCAAGCTTGTGTAACAACAAATGTTAAAAGCATTGAAACAAAAGTAATTAACGGAAGAAAAATAGGAATGAAAGTGGCATTAGAAATCAATATCAAAGTATTTGCAAAAGAAGATATTGAAGTAGTAAACGACATTACAGAACAAGAAGACGTACAACTTTTAAAAAATGACTTTATGATGAATTCTCTATTAGGGACAGGTAGCACAAAAATCTATGCTAAAGATACAGTACAAATTGATAACATTGACCAACTAGCAGAAATTTTAAAAGTATCTACAAACCTCATGGAAAAAGACGTAAAAATCAGTTACAACAAAGTATTAACAAAAGCAGAAGTAGAAATAAAAATAGCATATTTAACAGAAGATAATCGAATAGGAATGGTAAAACCAAAAATTCCAGTTGTAGGATTTATTGATATCCCAAATGTATCAGAAGACAATACCTATGATGTATGTTATGAATTAAGAAACATTATAGTAAAACCAAATGCACAAGAAGAACACTCAATATATGTAGAATTGGAATATGAAGTAAGTGCTAATATATATGAAACTAAAAAAATCAATTTAATACAAGATTTATATAGTCCAAGTAAAATGTTTAAAATAGGCAAGATTCGGAGTTAACACTATGAGTGAAAAAACATTTATCAAACAAACCAAAACAGTTCAAGAAACAGTAAACTTAAGAGATATAGAAGGAAAAAAACTTATTGATGTTGAAACATATGTAAGTACACAAAAAGAAACTAAAATCAATTCAAAAATTTTATATGAGATGGAATTACAAATGAAATTCATATTCTCAGGAAATAACTTGCAAATGACGGTAAAAGATACAACTATCCCATTTGAATATGTAGTTGAAAATTTAGAAAGGGGAGAGACACTAAATTGCCAAAATGATTTTGAAATAGCATCTCAAGATTTTGTATTGCAAGATGGAGGAAATATTGCATGCCATATCAACATGAATGTTCAAACAGATATGTACCGAAAAGCAAATGCAAATTTAATTTTTTCAGTAGAAGAAAATGGTCAAAGGGAAGAACAAGATTATAGTATAATTATTTATATAGTAAAAAAAGGAGATACCTTATGGAATATTGCAAAAGAGTTTGGAAGTACAGTTGACGCAATTGCAAAAACTAATGAAATTGAAAATCAGGCAGAAATACAAATTGGGCAAAAGTTATATATCCCCAAATATGTAAAGGTACCGGTAAATATGTATGCATAAAATTTATTCTAGGTTTCGTTTTAGAATACCAAAAATAAGAAAAATATCGAGAATTCAAAAAATAAAAAGGAGTGGACTTCCACAAAGAGGTCCACTTATAAAAGTGACTTTAATATTGATAATTGCATTTTCTACAGTAATACTTATTCTTAATGCAGTTCAACCTATTTTTAGAAAGCTGTGTGAAGAAAAAGCAAAGTCAATAGCAACAATAGCTTCAAACAACCAAGCTACAGAGGTAATGAAAAAATATTCATATGATGATTTATTCTCAATTGAAAGAGATAATGATGGAAATATTAGAATGGTACAATCTAACATTATACCGATGAATGAAATCATTTCAGATGTACCAAATCGAATTCAAACAGAAATAAATAATATTGGAAAAAATAACATAGAAATTCCATTGCGGTAGCTTTACTGGAATTCATTTCTTTTCAGGAAGCGGACCAAAAATACACATACAAATTGCATCTAATGGCAGTGTAGAAACTAATTTAAAGAGTGAATTTACTGCAAAAGGAATTAACCAAACATTACACAGAGTGTATCTTGAAGTAAAATGCGAAGTTGTAATTCTAACACCATTTGAAACAATATCACAAACAATAGTAAACCAAGTATTATTAATGGAAAATGTAATAATAGGAAATGTACCAGACACATATTACAATCTTGAAGGAATGGAAAGTAGTGGAGATACTCTAAACGTACTTCAATAAAAATAAAAAACGCACAATAAAAAAGCCTTGGAAGAATTAAATCTTCTAGGGCTTTGATAAAAAGTCTATCTCTTGCTGAATTGAGGAGCTTTACGAGCTTTCTTAAGTCCATATTTCTTTCTTTCTTTCATACGAGGATCTCTTGTTAATAAACCACTTTGTTTTAAAGCTGGTCTATATTCAGAATTTGCCTCATTTAATGCTCTTGCAATACCATGACGAATAGCACCTGCTTGACCAGTGAAACCGCCACCTTTTACAGAGCAAATAACATCATATTTACTAGCTGTGTTTGTAACAGTTAATGGTTGTTTTACAATTACTTTTAAAGTTTCTAAACCAAAGAATTTATCAATATCTTCTCCGTTTATAGTAATTTTTCCTGAACCATCTATTAATCTTACTCTAGCAATAGAAGATTTTCTTCTACCTGTACCATAATATACTATTTTTTCTGATTTTGCCATCTTTATTTAACCTCCCATACTTCTGGTTTTTGTGCTTGATTTTCATGTTCACTACCTGCATATACTCTTAATTTTTTCAATTGAGCACTTCCTAAAGAATTATGTGGTAGCATACCTTTAACTGCCATCATCATAGCTTTTTCAGGTGATTTCTCAAGCATAACTCTTGCTGGAACTTCTTTCATTCCACCAATATAACCTGAATGATGTCTATATAATTTTTGATCTAA
>CANRBU010000091.1 GCA_947628925.1 uncultured Clostridia bacterium
CCCTTCAATCTGCAACATAGTCAATTCATAATTTATTTGATTTATATTTAAATGGCTTATATTGACTATTGTGTCAGTATCAATAGGTTCTTGCTTTATATATTGGTATGTTAAATATCTGCACCTTCTTTCTTCTTGAATTTTTCTAGTTTTCATTTTTTGTATGTATTCTTCTTCAAGTTTTAATTCGAATATCATTTTGCTTTCTCTTAAAGTAATATTAGGTTCTCTATTTTCTACAATTTCAATAATATCTTTTTCATTTGTTATTAAAAAAGCACCTTGTTTAATCAACTGGTTTGGTGTATAACTCTTGGAATTATCTAAATTACCTGGAATACAAAATATAGGCACTCCATTTTCTCGTGCATGTTTTACTGTAATTGTTGTTCCTGTTCTATAATCGCCTTCAACTACAAGAACACCTTTACTAATTACAGCTACTATTTTATTTCTTTCTTCTAAAGTTTTAGCACTTACTGCAGTATTTTCCATGTATTGCGTAATTACTAGTCCTCCATTTTCTATAATTTCGTAAAATAGTTTTTGATTTGTCTTAGAAGAAATATTATTAAATCCAGACGGTAAAACTGCAATTGTCTTTCCAATACCTAATAAACCTCCCATATGTGAATATGTATCAATTCCATTTGCCAAACCACTTGTAATGGTATATCCTTTTTCACTTAATTTTTTAGCAAAATTTAATGCCATTTTCTTACCATATTCAGTGTTTTCTCTACTCCCTACTATCGATATTTTGGGATTTTTCAGCAAATTTTCATCACCTACCATATACATTCTTTTTGGAGCTTTTTTTACATTCTTCAATTTTTGTGGATATATTGGATTATCTATTTCAATTGTTTTTATTTGCATCATATCTTCACCTACAATTTATTGATTCATCCTATATTGTATAGCTTCTGCTATATGTGCCACTTCTATTTTTTCTTTTCCATCCAAATCTGCAATGGTTCTAGCAACTTTTAAAATTCTAGTATATGCTCTTGCACTTAATTGTAGTGATTTAAATGCTTTTTCTAATAGTTTTTTGCTATCCAAACCCAACTGACAATATTTTTCTAATAGCTTAGGTGTCAAATCACTATTACATAAAATATTATATTGTTTATACCTTTTTTGCTGAATCTTTCGCGCATAATTTACTCTTTCTCGTATTTGTTTTGATGTCTCCCTTTTAGAATTTTTTTCTAATTTTCGATATTCAACAGGTTTTACATGTATTTGAATATCAATTCTATCCATCAAAGGTCCACTAATTCTTGCTAAATAGCGTTGTATTGCTCTTGGTTCACAAGAACATGTACGTATTTTACTACCATAAAAGCCACATGGACATGGATTCATACTTGCAATTAGCATAAAATTACATGGATATGTCAAACTTGCCCATACTCTAGAAATTGTCACTTTTCTATCTTCTAAAGGACCTCTTAGTACTTCTAAAGTTTCTCTTTTAAATTCTGGCAATTCATCTAAATACAGTACACCATAATGTGCTAAACTGATTTCTCCAGGTTTGGGAATTCTCCCGCCTCCTGTCATAGAAATAGCAGATATAGTATGGTGTGGAGTTCTAAAAGGTCTTTGCACAATTATTCCATTTTCACTTTTTAGTGTTCCTGCAATACTATGTAATTTAGTAATTTCAAGTGCTTCCTCAAAACTCAAGTCTGGCAATATTGTTGGAATTCTTTTAGCAATCATTGTTTTTCCACTACCTGGGTTTCCTACTAAAAGGCAATTATGACCTCCTGCAGCTGCAATCTCTAATGCTCTTTTAACATCTTCTTGGCCTTTTACATCAGCAAAATCTAAATCGTTTTCTTGAATTTTATTATTTATCAACATATTTTCTGTATTTTTATATGTACTTAAAAATTGATTTTTCCCACTTAAAATTTCAATTACATCTTTTAAGTTTTCAACTGCAACAATGTTTATTCCTTCTGCAATATTTGCCTCTTTTTCGTTTTGTTTAGGAACATACATGGTTTTTATTCCCCATTTTTTTGCCTCAATACACATAGGTAAAACACCTGTAACTTTATTAATTTTACCATCTAAAGCTAATTCACCTATAAATGCTGTTTTTTCTGTTTTCTCTTGTGGAATTACACCAAACGCGATTAAAATACCGACTGCTATTGGTAAGTCATAACTACTCCCTTCTTTTTTTGTATCTGAAGGTGCTAGGTTAATCAAAATTTTTTGACTAGTTAATTTCACATTAGAATTTTTAATTGCTGCTTTAATTCTTTCTTTTGATTCTTTTACACTAATATCTGGCATTCCCACAATTTCAAAATTTGGCAATCCATTACTGATATCTGTTTGAACTTCTACTAAATTACCTAAAAGCCCTATTAATGAAATAGTTTGTACAATTGATAACATTTTTACCTCCTTTTTTTAAAAAACATTGCTTTTTAACATCGTTTGTTATAAAATATTTATAAATCTAATACAAAAGAATATTGCGAGTTGTACATTAGAAAGGATAAAAATAAATATGAAAAAAAAGTCTAAAAATAAAAAAATTATAAAAATGACCTCAGATTTCACTTCTCAAAATTTTATTCATATAAAACGCTTGAAAACAATATTTGTTATTACCACTTTAGTTTTTGTTTGTTTGCTTGTTAGACTATATTTTATTCAATTTGTTGATGGCGATTATTTACGAGAAAAAGCTTACTCACAGCAAACTATAAACCAGATTATCAGCCCTAAACGTGGTAATATTTATGATTCAACTGGAAAAGTCCTAGCTAGCAGTATTCCTGTTGATACTATTACAATAAATCCTGCAAAATTCAAAAAAGATACTGATGAAGAAACTATTGCTTTAAAAGAAAAAGTAGCTAAAGGATTATCTGATATATTTGAATTAAAATATGAAGAAGTTTTAGAAAAAGTAAACAGTTCTTCTCAAGTAGAAACAATTGTTAGAAAGGTTGAACAAGATAAAGTTGATACCTTAAAAAACTGGATGAAAGATAATGAAGTTGAAATTGGAATTAATATTGATGAAGATACAAAAAGATCTTATCCATATAACAATTTTCTTTCTAACACATTAGGTTTTTGTGGAACTGAAAATAATGGTCTAGTTGGAATTGAATCTACATATAATTCTGTGTTACAAGGAACACCTGGAAAAATTGTTAGTTCTAAAGGAAGTGACCAAGAAGAAATACCTAATACAGAAGAAACTTATATTCCTGCTGAAAATGGTAGTGACATTACTTTAACAATTGATTATAATATTCAATCAACTGTTGAAGACTATCTAGCCCAAGCTTGTGAACGTCTAAACCCTAAAAATGGTGGAACTGCAATTGTTATGGACCCAAAAACAGGAAAAATATTAGCAATGGCATCATACCCTAATTATAACCTTAATACTCCTTCAACTCCTAATGCAAAATTAGCAGCTACTTATGAAGGACTATCTGCAGAAGAACAAAATAATGCCTTACACTCAATGTGGAAAAATAAATGTGTTGCTGACTTATATGAACCAGGTTCTGTTTTTAAACTTATTACTGCTTCAGTTGCACTTGAAGAAGGTATAACAACCCCTGATGTACCCGGTGATTTTTACTGTAAAGGATATGAACAAGTAGCTGATTATAAAATATCTTGTTGGACTGATAAGCATACTGGTTCTTTATCACTTAGAAAAGCTCTAGAAAATTCTTGTAACCCTTCTTTGATGCAATTAGGAAAAAGAATCGGCGTTTCTACATTATATAAATACTATCGCGCTTATGGATTGTTTGAAACAACTGGTAGCAATCTATATGGAGAATCAAATTCTTTATTTACCAAAGAATCTTCTGTTGGTGAAGTTGAATTAGCAACAATGTCATTTGGGCAAAGGTTAAATATTACACCTCTACAAATGATTACAGCTGTATCTGCTATTGCAAATGATGGTATTTTAATGAAACCTACAATAGTAGAAAAAATCACTAATACTGATACAGGTGCAGTAACAAAAGTTGAACCTACAGCAGTTAGAGAAGTTCTTTCTAAATCTACTGCTGATACTATGAAAGATTTAATGCAATCTGTTGTTGAAGATGGTTCTGGTTATCGTGCAGCTGTTTCTGGATATACAGTTGGTGGAAAAACAGGTACTTCTGAACCAACAGCAGGTCATGAGTCTGAAGGATATGTTGCATCATTTTGTGGCATTTCACCTGTTGAAGATACTCAAGTAGTAGTTTTAGTATGTTTTTATGGTGTAGCAAAAGGTCAACAAGGTGGTGTTGTAGCAGCTCCTGTCGTTTCACAAATGCTAACAAAAATATTACCTTATTTAAATGTTCCTGCTGATGTAACTGAAACTAATAATTCAACAAA
>CANRBU010000092.1 GCA_947628925.1 uncultured Clostridia bacterium
AAGATGTAAAAGGTAATTCAGAAATAGCAGAATTAATTGAAAACCATTGGATTGAAAAAATCATATTTTTATAAAAACGGAAGGAAGAAAAAATGCAATTTATAAAATACATATTATTATTTTTTATTTTTATAGCAAGTAACTTAATAGGAAAAATGTTTTCACAGAAATATACACTTAGGGTGCAAGAATTAGCAGAAATGAAGAATGCATTGAATATTTTTAAGACAAAAATTAGATTTACATATGCGCCAATTGGTGAAGTTTTTACAGAGATTAGTCAACAAACCAAAAGGCAAACAATAAAGCAATTATTTGAAAATGCTAAAAAGGGTTTAGAAACACGGAACAGCGAGTATGGCTTGGATAAATGCTTTAGAAGGCACTACAACAAACATGTTACAAGATGATATAGATGCACTAAAAAACTTAGGAAAATTATTAGGAACATCAGATATTGATGGGCAAATCAGTCAAATTGAATTAACACAAGATTTTTTAGAAATACAGTTAAAAAATGCAGAAGAGGAAAAACAAAAAAACGAAAAATTATATCAAAAATTAGGAAGTATTGTGGGATTGGGGTTAGTAGTTATCTTAATATAACTTAAAAGTTGAAAAATAATTACAACAGAAAGGATTAGATTAAAATGGATATAAATTTATTGTTTAAAATTGCTGCTATTGGAATTTTAGTTGCTGTATTACATCAAGTATTAGTTAGAGCTGGAAGAGAAGATCAAGCAATGATGACAACTTTGGCAGGACTAGTAATAGTCTTATCAATGGTAATAAAAGAAATTAGTGGTTTATTTGACACAGTAAGAACTTTATTTAATTTATAACAATCGTTATTTAGAAAGGATTACTGTAACAATGGAAGTTGTGAAAATAGTTTCAATTGCTTTAATTGGTTTAATAATTATTATTTTACTAAAACAGTACAAGCCAGAATATGCACTTTATATAAGTTTGATAACAGGAATGTTAATAATAATACTTGTAATGGACAAGTTATCAGGAATAATTGGATTAATAGAATCAATAAGTAATAAAGCAAATATAAATAATCAATTTATAGGGATATTATTAAAAATAACAGGAATAGCTTTTTTATCTGAATTTGCGGTAAGTATATGTAAAGATTCTGGAGAATCAGCAATAGCAAGCAAAATAGAGATAGCAACTAAAATAATTATTATATCTATGTCAATACCTATAATTTCAAGTTTATTAGAAATTATATTAAAGATACTACCATAAAATTATAAGGTTTATGGGGAACCTTTTAAAAACCTAAATATAATACATAAAGGTTGACAAAAGTGAAAAAAATTATATTTACAAGTTTTGTATTTTTAGCAATAATTGTTCAAATATATTCACATACATATGCTCTGTCGAGTGATGAAAAAGAAGCGGAACTGCTAGAAGAACAAAAAGAAACTTTTGGAATAAGTAGTTTTATTAAAAACTCTAAGCAATATGTAGGTGAAGCCTTTGAAGGTATTGATATGGAAGAAATATTTAATTCAGCAATAAAAGGCGAAGTGAATAATGAAAAAATATATTCTAGTATATTTAAACTATTTGGCAAAGAAGTACATACAGGTATAAAAAGTCTAATTAGTGTTTTAATTATAGTTTTAATACATAGCATTTTAAAAGCCATTACTGATAATTTAGAAAATGACAGTGTATCAAATATTATTTATTACGTGCAATATATTGCGATTGTAACAGTAATTATGACTAATTTTTCAGATATAATTGAGCTTGTAAAAGAAACGAGCATCAATTTAGTTGGTTTTATGAATTCATTAGTGCCAATTTTAATTAGTTTAATGCTATATACAGGAAGCATAGCCACAAGTAGTATATTGGAGCCGATAATTCTTTTTATGGTAAATTTTATAGGGAATTTAATTCAAACTATTTTAATACCATTAACATTAATTACAGCTACTTTGAGCATCGTTTCCAAAATTGGAGATAAAGTTCAAATAGATAAACTTTCCAAGACTTTACATTCAGGAATTGTATTGGTATTGGGAATAATACTTACTATATTTGTTGGAGTTATTTCACTAGAAGGGACATTATCAAGTAGTGTTGATGGAATAACAGCTAAAACTACAAAAGCATTAGTAAGTAGCACAATACCAGTAGTAGGCAAAATTTTAGGTGATGCAGTAGATAGTGTTTTAGGTTGTGGAATTATTCTTAAAAATGCTGTTGGTATTATAGGTGTAATTGTAATAATAGGGATATGCATACTGCCTGTTCTAAAAATAGGAATTTTAATGACATCATATAGATTAATGGCAGGAATTTGCGAACCTATTGCAGACCCAAAAATTGTAAAACTATTAGAACAAATTAGCAATATTTTCAAAGTGCTACTTGCAATTTTGTGTTCAATATCTGTTATGGTCATAATAGGGACAACTTTGATTATAAAAATATCTAATGCTGGTATGATGTACAGATAGAGCTTTTAACAAGAGAAAGAAGGTAACTTTATGATTGAAAATATAAGTGCATGGGCAAAGAGTATTACTTTATCAGTAGTTATAGTTTCAATATTTGAAATGCTGTTGCCTAACAAAAAGATGAAGCAATATATAAAAGTAGTAATGGGTTTATACATTTTGTTCAACATTTTATCTCCACTTATAGATGAAAATTTTTCATTAGATATTGGAAAAATATTTGAAAATACTAAAAATCAAACTGTGAATGCAGAACAGGTAGATCAAACTTCTATGAATCAAAAACTACAGCAAATTGGTGAAGAAGAATTAGAAAAAGATATTACGAAAAAGATTGAAGATTTAGGCTTTATTGTAACAAAATGTGATGTAAAGCTGAATGTAGATGAAGAAACTACAATTAAAAATATAGCTTTAGGAATAGAAAAAAAAGTAGACAATATGGAAGAAAAAGTAGAAAAAGATGCTGAAAATACATTAGTAGAAGAAATTCAAAAAATAAAAAAAATACAAGTGGGGAAAAAACAAGAAAAGTCTCAAAATAAAAGCATAACGGCTATAGAGGAAAAACAGATTAAAAAATTTTTAGTTGAGGAATATGAGGTGAAGGAAGCATGTTTAAAGATAAATTAAGTAAATTATTGGGGGATGGAGAAAATGCAACTCCAAAGAGAAAAATTGAAAATTTGGTATTTTTTATTATCATATTGATAGTTACTATTATTGCTATAAATCTTATTTGGAAAGATAGTTTAAGTAGTAATCATGAAGAAACCAATGAAGTTGACAGTGGGAAAAAGTTAGCAGCAAATTACGAGATACAAAATGATGAGATAACTACATTTTCACAAAAACTAGAAACAATTTTAAATGAAATACAAGGTGTTGGCTCGACAAAAGTATTTATAAATTATTCAGAATCTAGTGAAGTTGTTGCAATGTATAATGAAAATTCTAAAAGCAGTACAACAGAGGAAACTGATACGTCAGGAGGTGTAAGAAAAATTGAAGAAACTGATACCCAAAAAGATATTATTTACCAGGAAAATGATGGGATAAAAACTCCTATGACAAAAAAGGTCGTTGAACCTAAAATTGAAGGAGCTATTATTGTGGCAGAAGGTGCTAATAATATCGAAATAAAAGCAAGTATTATACAAGCAGTTGAGGCTGTGACAGGACTTGCAACACATAAAATACAAGTTTTTGAAATGAAAACATATGTATAATTAAGAAGGAGAGTGAATCAAATGAATTTTTTCAAAAAAAATCAAATGTTAATTTATGTTATTGCATTAATGCTAGTTGTAGCAGGATATTTAAGTTATACTAGTCATGATAGCGAAACTATCCAAACAGGAACACAAAATATAGGTGATGCACAATTAGTAAGTACAAATATTGTGCCAACAGAAAATACACAAAAAGAACAGACAAATATTGTTCAAGAAGAAAATATTACAAAAGTGGAGAAAACTGAAGAAGATGAAAATTTAGTAGAAACACAAGAAACTGCAGTAAAAGCTGAAAAAGATGATTATTTTTCAAAATCAAAACTAGAAAGAGATACTATGTATTCACAAATGCTAGAAACTTATGAAAAAGTGCTTAATGGGATTAATTCTTTAGAAACACAAAAACAATCAGCTGCAGAGGAAATAAAGAAAATTAATGATACTAAAAATAGTATTATGATAGCTGAAAACTTAATTACAACAAAAGGTTTTCCAAACAATGTGATTTTTGTAAATGGGGAAAGTATTAGTGCGATAATAGGTGTAGAGGAATTAAAGCAAGAAGAAATATCTCAAATACAGAATATTTTATCAAGAGAATTAAAAGCTAA